>JARRJX010000210.1:0-4796 GCA_037388645.1 Chloroflexota bacterium | reverse complement strand
GTTGAATTACACCTGGAAGAAAAAACGGTCTTGACATGAAGGGTGGCATTCCTTATAATGACAGACGGCACCGAGAAAAAACACGGTGCCTGAGTATTCCGGCGAATGAATAAATATCGTCACCAGAGCAGTTAAGACTGACCTATCACGCCAGCGTGTTCGCAAAGCACACCAAGCCCAACACCAACCCGGCCCGAAAGGGTGGATAGGTCGCGCCTGGCAGATAGACGATCGGCGGCGGCTCTCCAGCCTGACGGGCGGGGGCCGTTTTTCGTTTTAGAGGGCAGCTCATGACGACGCGCATAGCGATCGAACTCAAGAAGAAGGCCAGCAAGAAGCCGGACCCAGGGTCTGGATAGTCGTGCTCGGCCTCCCGAAGGCCGCGTGAACGCACCGGCGCTCCAGACCCACCTGGAGCGCTGGTTTTTTTATTCTCTACCACAGGAAAAGGAGAACCACCATGACCGAACAGACGACCTGCCCGCAGTGCGCCGCGCCAATCGAGCTGGCCGCGGACACCATCCAGGGGGAAATCCTGCAATGCCCGGAGTGCGGCGTCGAGCTGGAGGTGATGAGCCTCGACCCGCTCTCGCTCGACCTCGCGCCGGAGGTCGAGGAGGACTGGGGCGAATGAGCGCGGACACTCGCCCCCGGATCGCGATGCTGCACTCGCGGGTGCGCGTCGAGGAGAAGCTGCTGCTGGGCGCGTTCGAGGCGCGCGGCGTGCCTGTCGAGCCGGTCGACGTGCGCCAGGCGGTCTTCGACCCGCAGCGGCTGGATTCGTGGCGGGGCTACGACCTCGTGCTCGACCGCTGCATCTCGCAGTCGCAGTCGCTGGCGGCGCTCCACCTGCTGAACGACGCCGGAATCCGCACGGTGAACGCCGCGAGCGTGGTCGAGCTGTGCGGCGACAAGCTGCGCACCACCTCGGCGCTGATCCAGGCGGGCGTGCCCGTCCCGCGGACGCGGATCGCCTTCACTCCGGAGGCGGCTCTGGAGGCGGTCGAGGAGCTGGGCTACCCGGCGATCCTCAAGCCCGCCACCGGGTCGTGGGGGCGGCTGCTGAGCAAGGTCAACGACCGCGAGGCCGCCGAGGCCGTCCTGGAGCACAAGCAGGTGTTGGGCGGTTACCAGCACCACGTCTACTACGTGCAGGAGCACGTCGAGAAGCCGGGCCGGGACATCCGCTCGTTCGTGGTGGGCGGGGAGACGATCGCCGCGATCTACCGCTACGCCGGGCACTGGATCACGAACACCGCCCAGGGCGGGCGGGCCGAGAACTGCCCGCTGACTCCGGAGATCGTGGCGCTCTCCAACCAGGCAGCGGCGGCGGTGGGCGGGGGCGCGCTGGCCGTCGACTTGCTCGAAGCGCCCGATGGCCGCCTGCTGGTCAACGAGGTGAACCACACGATGGAGTTCCGCAACAGTATCGACACCACCGGGGTGGACATCCCGGCGCGGGTGGCCGAATACGCCCTGTGCGCCGCCGGGGAGCCGGGTCGCTCCCCCTGCCAGGAGGCTGCGCCGGTATGAGCGACGCTCCGCTTGTGGAAGCCGATCAATCCTGCACGGCCAGCATCGTGGGCGGGAGCGGCTACGTGGGCGGCGAGCTGCTCCGGCTGCTGCTCTTCCATCCCCACGTGACGGTCAACCAGGTGACGAGCGCCAGCCAGGCCGGGCGCTACGTCCACACCGTCCACCCCAACCTGCGTGGTATCACGCCGCTTCAATTTGTGCACCCGGATGCGCTGGAAGCCGCCGAAGTGCTGTTTCTGGCGACCCCCCACGGCGAATCGGCCCGGCAGATCGAGCGCTACGCCGGGCTGGCGGGGCGGATCGTCGACTGCTCGGCGGATTTCCGCCTGCGCGACCCGGCCCGCTACGCCCATTGGTACGGCTCAGCCCATCCCGCGCCGGAGTGGCTGGGCCGTTTCGTTTATGGCCTGCCGGAGCGCCACCGCGACGACCTGCGGGAGGCGAAGTACGCCAGCGGGGTGGGCTGCAACGCGACCGCCTCGATCCTGGCGCTGGGGCCGCTGGCCGACGCCGGTTGGCTGGAGCAGGCCGTGGTAGACGTCAAGGTCGGGTCGTCGGAGGCCGGGGCCAGCCCTTCGGCCAGCTCGCACCACCCGGAGCGCAGCGGGATCGTGCGCTCGTTCATGCCGACCGGCCACCGCCACCAGGCGGAAGTCATCCAGGAATTGGGCGATGACTTCGCCCTGGGCTTCTCGGTCACGGCGGTCGAGCTGGTGCGGGGGGTGCTGGCGACCTGCCACTGCTTCCTCAACCGGTCGGTCGAGGAGAAGGACCTGTGGGGGTTGTATCGGGAAGCCTACGGCGCGGAGCCGTTCGTGCGGATCGTCAAGAGCCGGACGGGCCTGCACCGCTACCCGGAGCCGAAGCTGCTGGCCGGGACGAACCTGTGTGATGTGGGCTTCGAGGTCGACGCCGACACGGGGCGGGTGGTGGCGATCGCCGCGCTGGACAACCTGATGAAGGGCGCGGCAGGCAGCGCCGTGCAGGCGCTCAACGTGATGATGGGCTACGAAGAAACCTGCGGGCTGACCTTCCCCGGCCTGCACCCAATTTGATGAAAGGACGGAGAAATATGATCGTGATCAAGATCGGCGGGGCGGAGGGGATCGACCACGAGGCGGTGGCAGACGACGTGGCCGCGCTGGCCGCGCGCGGCGAATCCCTCGTGGTCGTGCATGGCGGCTCGGCGCTCATTAATCAGCTCTCGGAGCAGTTGGGGCACCCGCCGCAGTTTGTCACCTCGCCCAGCGGCTACACCAGCCGCCGCACCGACCGCCGCACGCTGGAGATTTTCGAGATGGCCTGCTGCGGGCCGGTGAACAAGGGGCTGGTCGAGGGCTTGCAGCAGCGCGGCGTGAACGCGCTGGGCCTGAGCGGCCTCGACGGGCGGCTGTGGCAGGGGCCGCGCAAAGACGCGATCCGGATCATCGACGAGCGGGGCAGGCAGCGCGTCCTGCGGGACGACTACACCGGGCGAGTCGAGCGGGTGAACGCCGACCTGCTGCGGGCGCTGCTGGAGGGCGGCTACCTGCCGGTGTTAGGCCCGCCCGCGCTCTCGTACGAGGGTGAGGCGATCAACGTGGATGGCGACCGGGCGGCAGCGGCCACCGCCGTGGCGCTGGACGCGGAGACGCTCGTGATCCTCTCGAACGTGCCCGGTTTGCTGGCGGCCTATCCCGTCGAATCGACGCTGATCGCCCACATCCCTGTCGAGCGGATCGACGACTTCATCACCCTGGCCGAAGACCGGATGAAGAAGAAGGTGCTGGGCGCGCAGGAGGCGCTCGAAGGCGGAGTGAGGCGGGTGATCTTCGCCGATGGCCGGGTTGAGAAGCCCGTGCAGCGCGCCCTGGCGGGCGCAGGCACGACCGTCGGCCAGCCGGTGCCGGTTCAATCTCAGTAGGGGCGAGAACTATCTCACCTCTACATGGTGCGGATTCCAGAAAGTTATTACCAGGAAGGAAGAACCATGCAGCAGGTTATGACGAATCAGGACGTGATCGACCTGGAGAATCAGTTCACGTCGGGCGCGTACCCCAAGCGGCCCATCGCCCTGGTGCGCGGCGAAGGGGCGCGCGTCTGGGACGCGGAGGGGAACGAATACGTTGACTGCGTGGCCGGGCACGGCGTGGCGAGCCTGGGGCACTGCCACCCGGCGGTGACGGAAGCGATCCAGGCGCAGGCGGCCCGGCTGGTCACGGCGTCGGAGACGTTCTACAACGACCGGCGCGCCGCCCTGCTTGAGGCGTTAGCCGCCCGCACGCCCGGCGACCTGAGCCGGGTTTTCCTGTGCAATTCGGGGGCCGAGGCGGTCGAGGGGGCGATCAAGGTCGCCCGGCTGCTGACCGGTCGGCCCAACGTCGTGGCCGCCAAGCGCGGCTTCCACGGGCGGACGCTGGGCGCGCTGAGCGCCACCTGGAACCCCGCCTATCGGGAGCCGTTCGCGCCGCTGGTGCCGGGTTTCAGCCACGTGCCCTTCGACGACCTCGACGCGCTGGACGGGGCGATCACCGATGAGACCGCCGCCGTGTTGGTCGAGGTCGTGCAGGGCGAGGGCGGCGTGCGCCCCGGCTCGACGACCTACTTCGCCGGGCTGCGCGCGCTGTGTGAGGCGCGCGGCGTGCTGCTGATCGTCGACGAGGTGCAGACCGGCCTGGGACGCACCGGGCGCTGGTTCGCCTGCGAGCACGTCGGACTCACGCCGGACGTGATGTGCCTGGGTAAGGCGCTGGGCGGCGGGGTGCCGATGGGCGCGGTCGTCTGGCGGGACGAGCTGGGCGCGCTGCCCGGCGGCTCGCACGGCTCGACCTTCGGCGGCAACCCGCTCGCCTGCGCGGCGGCGCTGGCCGTGCTGGAGATGCTCGACCGGGAGCGCCTGCCGGAGCGGGCCGCCGGGCTGGGGGATTGGCTGATGCGCGAGCTGCGCGGGCTGGAATCGCCGCTGGTGCGCGAGGTGCGCGGCATGGGCCTGCTGGTGGGCGTCGACCTGCGCCTGCGGGTGACGCCGATCCTGCGGGCGTTGATGGCGCGCGGCGTGCTGGCCCTGCCCGCTGGCTCGACCGTGCTGCGCCTGCTGCCCCCGCTGACCATCGGCCAGGATGAGCTTACCACGGTCGTCGGTGCGATCCGGGAGGTGCTCGATGAGCTTGGCGACTGACCGCCGGGGGCAGGAGGTCAGCCCGGAGGAGGCTGCCGACCTGCTGGAAGGGCTGGTGCGCATCCCCAGCCCCTCCGGCGAGGAGGGCGAGGCCGCCGCCTAC
>JARRJX010000209.1:0-4806 GCA_037388645.1 Chloroflexota bacterium | reverse complement strand
GACTGACGGATCAACAGCAAATACGCATGTGATTCGTCATTGAATCGCATATTCTTAGAACCATATGCCTGTTGAATTCGTATCGGTAGAGTGATAGATTTAGTACGACAGCGACCTGCTGGATGGCCTGACAGGTACGCGCAACAGAAGAAGCTGAGAAACCGTAATGGAACCTGAAGACAGCCCCACCCACCCCGACGAGACGCAGCCGATCAGGCTGGACTGGCTGCGATTTGCACGAGTCTTTACCTACTTCGCCTCGACTGCTTTACTCATCATCTGGTGGGAAATCCTGTTAAAAAGAGTGCTGGGCGAAGAGCCGGTTGGCCGGGGGCGCATGGAGCGCTTCCAGCGCTATACGCGCCGCTTCCGAAAGCTGGCGATCGACATGGGCGGCGTGATGATCAAGCTGGGCCAGTTCCTCAGCGCCAGAGTCGACGTGCTGCCTGCCGAGATCACCGCCGAGCTGGCCGGGCTGCAAGACGAAGTGCCCGCCGAGGACACAGACAAGATCATGGGCGTGATCGAGCAAGAATTGGGGCAGCCGCTCGACCGCCTGTTCGAGCAATTCGAGCGGGAGTGCCAGGCCGCCGCCTCGTTAGGACAGGTTCACCGCGCACACCTGCCCAACGGCGAGCGGGTGGCCGTCAAGGTGCAGCGCCCTGGGATCGAGCGGACGGTAGCGACCGACCTGGCCGTGCTGAGGCAGGTAGCCGGATGGCTGATGCACTGGGCATTGATCAGCAAGCGGGCCAACGTACCCGACCTGTTAGAAGAATTTGCGGCCACGCTGTGGGAAGAACTGGATTACGTCGCAGAAGCTGATAACCTGGAAACGTTCCACAGGTTATTTGAGAACTACATGGGTGTGTACATCCCCGATGTCTACCGCTCCCTCTCCACCAAGTGCGTGCTCACGATGGAAGACGTCACCACGATCAAGATCAACGACCACGCCGCCATCGACGCAGCCGGTATCGACCGGAAGGTCGTCGCGGTCAGGCTGGCAGAGGTATATCTGCGGATGTGCTTCGACTACAACATCTTCCACGCCGACCCACACCCGGGGAACCTGTTCATTTACCCGCTGCCGGAGGACGCCGCCCGCACCATGTACGGCGGAAAAGCGGGGCACGCGGGCCGTCCATTCTACCTGGTATTTGTCGATTTTGGGATGGTGGGGCACATCACCCCCAACATGCGCACCGGTCTGCGCGAGCTGGTCCTGGGGATCGGCACGCGAGACCCGGCCCGCATCATCCAGAGCTACCATACGCTCGGCGTGCTGCTGCCGACCGAGAACACCGACCTGATCGAGAAAGCGACGGGCGAGGTGCTCGCCTACGTCTGGGGCAAGACCCCCAGCGACCTTGCCCGGATGTCTCACAAGGAGATGCGCGACATGGCACACCAATATCGCGATCTCTTCTTTGAGCTGCCCTTCCAGGTGCCTCAGAACTTCATCTACCTGGGACGGGCCGCCGGTATTCTCTCCGGGATGTGCACCGCGCTCGACCCCGACTTCAACGCGTGGGACGTATTAG
The DNA here is from genome assembly GCA_037388645.1 of Chloroflexota bacterium. Classification (GTDB taxonomy): domain Bacteria; phylum Chloroflexota; class Anaerolineae; order Aggregatilineales; family UBA3940; genus JARRJX01. The sequence goes on along the minus strand of JARRJX010000209.1, from coordinate 3,262 downwards.
CCAAATACGCGCGGAAACTGATGGCCCAGACCTCGATGGCGGACACCGGGGCGATGATTCAGGTCGCCTTTGGCTGGCTGGGCAGGCTGGTGCGCGGCAACCAGTCGAGTGCTCCGAGCCAGGCCGCGCAGCCCAGCGCTAGGGCAGATGGCTCTTCAGCCATCCAAACAACAGGTCAACCAGCAGCGGTGTCTGATCGGTGATGTCGAACATCATCATCCCGTGGTCACTGCCATTGTAAATCTGCACTTGGAATTCCGACTGGGCCGCTGCCTCCCCATCACGGCAGGTCTGCGGCGATGGGTTGTCCTCGTCTGAAGCCACACATAAAATGGGCACATCCGCCAAAGCGGCGACCGCGTCAGGATAGGCCACCCCCAGGTAACTACCGGGGGAGAGCGATACCGCGGTCACACAGCCCTCTCCGCAGGCGTCCACGGCGGCGTCAGCGCCGATGCTCGCGCCAACCAAGGCGATGTGATCCGGGTCGACTCCCGGCAGCGTCCGGAAGAGGGCTAATGCAGCCAGCGTATCCCCGACATTTGCTTCCCGGTTTAACTGGCCGCCGCTCTCACCCTGCCCGCGAAAGTCAAACGCGAAAACGGCGTAACCATGCTCCAACTGAACGCCGGGGGCAAGCTCGCTGGCCGATCCAGCTTGCAACGCCGTGGCAATGTCAATCCAATCCTCCTTGGTGCCGGGGGCCCAGTGCAGCAGCAGCACACCCGGCGCAGGCTGGCTGGTTGGTGCCCAGAAAAGCCCCACCAGCGTCGTGCCGTCCTCAGCCTGAAACTCCATACGCTCCGGCGCTGTGGGAGCGGCTGGCTCAGGAGTTTCTGAAGGCGTTTCGGTGGGTTGTTCGGCGGCGCTTCCTGGTTCTTCTGTCGCTGTCGGGGCCACGGTGGGAGCGGCTTCAGTCGACTGCTCCTCAGATTGGGGTTCCTGCCCACCCTCTGGGGCGGCAGCGGGCGTTTCCGTCGGCGTGGCACAGGCAGCCGCACCCAGCATGACCAGCAGACAGACCACACTCCATATCCGGCGACCTCGCTCAGGCACCATCTTCGTACACTCCGTTACTCAGGTGGAAGTCAACTTTTCTTGAAACCTATTGTAGCAGGGAATAATCACCCACGGATTGCGATAACCTAACGAACGACAAAGCGACGTGGGGATGACGATTAGCACCCCTCCTTGTGACATTCGGAACTAAATGTTTCTAATCTAACTTAGTATGCTCAAATTGTCAGGTTTAGCGAAGTTCCCCGGAGGCAATCGAATGACCGACAACGACACGCCCGCCATCGACCGTAAAGCGCGCATGCAGCTTGAAGCGGTCCACAAACCCTATCGACCTGTAGAAGAGCGCATCCAGGACTTTAACGAGTGCACGACCGGGTTCACCCCCGAACAGGCTATGGCCGAGGCAGCACGCTGCATTCAGTGTGGCAGGCCCGCCTGTGTGGCATCCTGCCCGCTGGAGAACAATATCCCGCTGGCTCTTTCATACATCGAGCAAGGTGAGTTCGAAAAAGCGGCTGAGGTCTATCGGCTCACCAACCCCATCCCGGAGATTTGTGGGCGTGTCTGCCCCCCGGATTCGACGTGCAGCGGCGCGTGCGTCCTCGACAAGCGCGGCAAAGCGATCGACACCGGCGCATTAGAGGCGTTCGTTGCGGATTATCAGCGCCAGCACGGCGGCGTGCCCCGGCCAGAGAAAGCTCCGCCGACCGGGCGGAAGGTCGCCGTCATCGGGGCCGGGCCTGCGGGAATGGCCGTGGCAGAGGAGCTGACCAAGGCAGGCCACGAGGTGACCATCTACGAGGGGATGAGCGCAGCGGGCGGTCTGCTGGTTTACGGCATCCCCAGCTTCAAGCTCGACAAGGCGCTGGTCGAGTGGAAGGCTGAATGGCTCCGCGAGCTTGGCGTCAAGTTCGTGTTCAACACGCGGATCGGGCAGGACATCACGCTGGATGACCTGGTCAACCAGGAAGGGTTCGACGCGGTCTTCCTGGGAACAGGCGCAGAGATCGAAGCCAGCATGAATATCCCCGGACAGGAGCTGGGGGGCATTTATGGCTCGCTCGACTTCCTGATGCGGGCGAACGTGCGCCCCGACTGGCTGCCCCCGGAGAAGCAGGAGCCGGTTACGGTGGGAAAGCGCGTGGCCGTCATCGGCGGCGGGGACACGGCGACGGACTGCCTGCGAACGTCGATTCGCCTGGGCGCGGAGCAAGTGACCTGCTACTACCGGCGGACTGAGGTGGAGATGCCGGGCAACAGCAAAGAGCGCCACCACGCCGAGGAAGAAGGAGCCGCCATCGAGTACCTGACCGCGCCGGTCGAGTTCCTCGACAAGTCCGGGGATGGGAACGTCGACACGATGATCATGATCCGGATGGAGCTGGGCGAGCCGGACGATTCGGGGCGGCGACGCCCGGTCAAGATCGAGGGGTCGGAGTACGAAGAGCCGATCGACAACGTCATCCTGGCGATTGGCTTCTGGCCTGACCCGCTCCTGAGCGAGACCACCCCTGAACTGGAAACGCACAAGTGGGGGCTGATCGTGGTGGACGAGGAAACCGGGAAGACCAGCCGGGCGAATATCTTCGCCGGAGGCGACAACGTGACCGGGCCAGCCCTGGTGAACGCGGCTCTGGCCGCCGGTAAGCGGGCTGCGTTCTCAATCGACGCGCTGTTGAGCAAGTAACAACTGCTCACCAATATCAACCAGACAATCAGAGGCGGGGTGCCCGGTAGCATCCCGCTTTTTGATCCGCGAGACCCTCCTTTCTACGCTACAATCTGGCGACGTAATGCGATCCATATCCGAGCTCAGGAATTGAAATCCATCGACAGGCACAGAATCAGCGCAGAACTGAAAGCCCACGCCGTCGAGCTTGGCTTCACGCTGGCGAGCATCGTGGCAGCCCAGCCCAGCCCGCACCTGGACGCATACTTACGATGGATCGAGGCGGGCATGCACGGCTCGATGGGCTACATGGGGCGAGCAGACCGGGTCGCGCGGCGGCAGGACCTGAACGTGATCCTGCCTGGCGCGCGCGCGCTGATCGTCGTCGGGCTGGACTACGCCAGCGTCCAGCCGCCAGATCACCTGCTCGACGACCCGGCACGGGGACGCATCTCGAACTACGCCTGGGGAATCGATTACCATGACGTGCTGCGCGAACGGTTAGAGATGCTCATCGTATTTCTCAGGGATAAGGCAGGGGCAGATATCAAAGCCCGCGCCTACGTGGATACC
>JARRJX010000208.1:0-4811 GCA_037388645.1 Chloroflexota bacterium | reverse complement strand
GGGCGTGCTCGCCACGGGAGCCGCAATGCCCCGATATTTGTGGGTGGTGGTGTTGCCCACGGCCCACAGCCGCGAAGCTACGCCAAGAAAATGCCGCGAAAGATGCGGCGAGCGGCCCTGCGGGCGGCGCTGTCGGCAAAAGCGGCGGAAAACGAGATCGTGCTGGTCAACGATCTCGACATGCCCTCCCCCAAGACGCGGGATATGGCCGATACCCTTTATGCACTGGTGGGCGATGACACTGCGTTGGTGCTGCTCAGCGAGGCCAATGAGAACGTGCAGCGCTCCATTCGCAATCTGACTTACGCCCGCTATCTTCGCGCCAGCTATTTGAACGTGCGCGACCTGTTGCAGTATGACAAAGTCGTGATCCCGCTGGAAGCGCTTAACCTGATCACCGAGTGGTTAGGCGCAAAGGAAGGCTAGCAATATGCCTGAGCTTCATCTATATGACGTGATACGTCGCCCGGTGATCACTGAGAAAAGTGATCGGCTGACCGAAGAGCACAATGTCTATGTCTTTGAGGTTGATTTACGGGCCAACAAACCTTTGATCAAAGAAGCGGTAGAGACGATTTTCGACGTGGACGTGTTGAGGGTCAGAACCGCGATCATGCCCGCCAAACGCGGTAGGCGCTTGCGTAAAGTCTATACTCGGAAAAAGCAGTGGAAGAAAGCATACGTCACCGTAGCCCCCGGACAGAACATTAATCTGTATGGGGTCTAACGGGCAATGACCCACCAATCGGCAATTGTTGAGGAATCCTGATGGCTGTTAAGACCTACAAGCCCACCTCTCCCGGTCGCCGGGATATGACGGGGCACACGTTTGAAGAAGTAACCCGGAATACGCCTGAGAAGTCGCTTACCGAGGCGCTGCATCGCCGCGCCGGGCGCAATAATCAGGGGCGGATCTCGATAAGGCATCGGGGCGGCGGACATCGTCGCCGCTATCGCAACATCGACTTCAAGCGCAGTAAGCACGATATTCCGGGCCGGGTGGCGAGCATCGAGTACGATCCCAACCGCTCCGCTCGTATTGCGTTGATCTCGTACGTTGACGGGGAAAAGCGGTATATTATTGCCCCCCTGGGATTGCAGGTGGGGGACACGGTGATGAGCGGTCCCAAAGCGGAGGTGCGCCCAGGGAACGCGCTGCCCATTCGGAATATCCCGGTTGGGACGACGATTCACAATATTGAGCTTTACGAAGGCAGGGGCGGGCAGCTTGTTCGCGCGGCGGGCACCTCTGCGCAGTTGTTGGCGAAAGAGGGAAGTTACGCCCAGGTTCGCATGCCCAGCGGCGAGGTGCGCATGGTGCGCCAGGCTTGTATGGCGACGATCGGCCAGGTGGGAAACACCGATCATGGCAACATCAAGCTTGGCAAAGCCGGGCGTAAGCGCTGGATGGGATGGCGTCCCTCTGTCCGGGGTAGCGCGATGGACCCCGCATCTCACCCCCACGGTGGTGGTGAGGGGCGCTCGCCAATCGGCATGCCCAGCCCGAAAACACCCTGGGGCAAACCCACCCTGGGGAAGAAGACGCGCCACAACAAGCGCACCGATAAGTATATAGTGCGGCGTCGTAGTAAGAAACGCCGGTGAAACTAAGCTTGATGAAGCAACCTAGGTAGAGGATTCGACACGATGTCACGTAGTCTGAAAAAAGGGCCATACGTAGAGCCAAAACTGCTGGCGAAGATCGAGCGCATGAACGAGACCGGCGACAAGAAGGTGATCAGAACCTGGAGCCGTGCGTCGACGATCTTCCCTCAATTTGTCGGCCACACGATCGCCATTCACGATGGGCGTCGTCACGTTCCGATCTATGTCACCGAGAACATGGTAGGCCACAAGCTGGGCGAGTTTGCTCCGACCCGGACGTTCAGGGGACATTTTGATCGAGAGAAGAAAGCAAGGCGTTAGGTATGGACGTACAGGCGACTGGTAAATACCTGCCCATCTCTCCGCAAAAGCTTCGGCTCGTGCTGAATGAGGTGCGTGGGCAGAATGCGGTTGACGCGATGGCTCTGCTGCAATTCATGCCGCAGAAAGGCGCGGAGTTAGCCGTGAAGGTTCTGAAGAGCGCGATGGCGAACGCCGAGAACAATTTCGAGCTTGATCCGGCAGATATGTACATTTCTGCCATATCCGCAGACGAAGGGCCGCGCCGGCCCTGGCGTCGGTATGGCGCACGTGGGCGGTTTAAGCCGATCGTCCGGCGGACTTCTCACCTCACGATTACGCTCAGCGAGTTGGACGTCTACTATGACGAGGCTAAAGAAGTTCAGGCCGAAGAGTTGGAGGAGTAGTTATGGGACGCAAAGTTCACCCGACAGGTTTTCGCCTGAAGGTCATCCGGGACTGGAATGCGCGGTGGTACGCCGACGGCAAGCGTTATGGCGAGCTCTTGCATGAAGACATCGCCATCCGGAATACCGTCGAGGAGATGCACGCCAACGCGGGTATTTCGCGCGTTGAGATCGAGCGTTATCCCAACCAGGTCCTGATCACGCTGCATACCGCGCGCCCTGGCATCGTCATCGGGCGCAAGGGGGCGGCTGTTAAGGAGCTGCGCCAGGAGATGGAGAAGCTCACCGGCGGGAAGAAAGTCAAAATTGAGGTGGAGGAAATCCCTTCGCCTGACCTGGATGCGAAACTCGTGGCGGAGAACGTGGCGGGCCAGCTCCAACGGCGCATCTCCCACAACCGTGCGATGAACCGTGCGGTCGGGCAGGCCATGCGCCAGGGTGCTGAGGGGATCAAGATCATGTGCTCTGGCCGTCTGTCTGGTGCTGAGATGGCGCGCCGCGAGTGGAAACAGGAAGGGCGCGTCCCCTTGCAGACCCTGCGTGCGGACATTGATTATGGCACGGCGGAAGCCCTGACCACCTTTGGCCGGATCGGCGTGAAAGTGTGGATTTACAAAGGTGAAGTCTTGATGGGAGAAGAGCAGGAAACTACCGGCGTGTACGTGAGCCAGTAGCCGTTCCTTGAAACCAATCTGGCAGTGGTGTGCCCGACGAGGGCTGCGGCGCGTTGCCATTTTATGAGGTGTTATTATGTTGATGCCGAAGCGTGTCAAATATCGAAAACAGTTCCGCGGGCGGATGAAAGGCAAGGCGGGACGGGGCAATACGATCGATTTTGGAGACATTGGCCTCCAATCGCTTGAGCCAGCCTGGATCACCAGCCGCCAGATCGAGGCAGCGCGTCGTACCATCGTGCGCTACCTCAAGCGGCGCGGCAAGGTCTATATTCGCATTTTCCCTGACAAATCCGTGACGGCAAAAGCCGCCGAAACCAGGATGGGTAAGGGTAAAGGATCGGTCGACCACTGGGTGGCGGTGGTCAAGCCAGGCCGCATCATGTTCGAGATTGCTGGTGTCGACACTGAGACTGCTGTCGAGGCCCTTAACCTGGCAGCCTACAAGTTGCCGGTCCGGTGTAAGGTCGTTAAGCGGATTGACCCGATTTCGGGTGTAGAGGTATCGGAATTATGAGCAAGGCTGCCGAGTTGCGTAACTTGTCAATCCCTGAGTTGGAAGCTCGCCTGGACGAAGTCAAGGAAGAATACTTCAACCTTCGTTTCCAGCACGAATCCGGGCAGCTTGAGGACGTGAGCCGATTGCGAATGATCCGCCGAAGCATTGCTCGTATTTTGACGGTGATCCGCGAACAGGAGTTCGCAGAGGTCGGTGAGGAGTAGCCGGAGGATGGCGATGCAAAATAGTAGGCGACGGCTGACTGGTGTCGTAACCAGCAATAAGATGGATAAAACGGTGGTCGTGCGCGTGGATCGCACCTATCGGCACCCGTTGTATGGCAAGGTGGTGCGCAGCAACAAACGGTTTATGGCGCACGATGAGCATAACGACTGCCAGATTGGCGACACGGTTATCCTGGTGGAATCGCGCCCGTTGAGCCGCCACAAGCGGTGGGCGGTGCAGGAGATTGTCCGCGAGGATGTGAGCGCCCGGACGACGGAAGTGGCGGAGTTGGTCTCCGTTCCTGAAGAGCTGGTCGATGCTGATGATGGCGCAGAAGAAACAGGCGCGGACGAGTCGGCAGATGCTGAATCTGAAGTTGAGCCAGAAGAAGAATCATAGAAGAAGCCAGAAGGTGTAGCCATGATCCAGCAAGAGAGTCGGCTCAAAGTTGCCGATAACAGTGGAGCGCGTGAAATCCTGACCATCCGCGTATTAGGCGGCTCCAAGCGTTATTACGGCGGAATCGGCGATATGATTGTCGCCACGGTGAAGAGCGCCCAGCCGAACAGCGGTGTCAAGAAGGGCGAGATCGTGCGTGCCGTGATTGTTCGGACGGCCAAAGAATACCGGCGAGAGGATGGATCGTATATTCGGTTCGACGAGAATGCTGCGGTAATACTGGATGGCCAGACGAACAGCCCCAAGGGCACTCGTATATTTGGCCCGGTTGCCCGCGAGCTTCGTGAAGCTGGATATATGAAGATTATCTCTCTTGCACCTGAAGTGCTTTGAGATTGGAGGCGAAGGCGGATGACCAGACAAACGATACGCATTCGCAGAGATGATATGGTTGAAGTAATCAGCGGCAACGACCGGGGCGCGCGCGGCAGGGTGCTGCGGGCGATACCTAAAGATCGCCGTGTGGTTGTCGAGTCGGTGAATATCCGTAAGAAGCACCAGAGCGCAGTCCAGGCAGGACGAGGGCAGGTGCAGGCGGGGATCATTCAGTTTGAGGCACCAATAGACGTATCCAACGTCATGTTGATCTGCCCCAACTGTGGCGAGCTTACCCGGGTTGGACTTCGCCGAGAGAATAGCGAG
>JARRJX010000207.1:0-4812 GCA_037388645.1 Chloroflexota bacterium | reverse complement strand
ATAGGCTGCTCGTAAAGCCTGGTTGGGGGGCCTAGCCCGATGTCAGAACCTACCGAAGTGGCAGCGTCATCCTCGTTGCAAGACGAGCTTGAGTTCATTCGCCGCATGACGGAAGACCTGCGCGACGTGCTCAAGCAGCAGCGCGAGGCGCTCAAGGCAACCGGCTTCCGCCTGCCGCCGGGCACCACCACCACCCTGAACAACATCGTCCGGCGTCTCGAAACCACCTCACATCGGATCGGCGTGCTTGAGCACGAGCGCGACCAGTACCGTGCGCTCGCCCACATCGCCGCCCTGATCAACTCCTCGCTCGACCTGACCCAGGTCCTCAACGAGGTGATGGATACCATCGTCGAGCTGACCGGGGCCGAGCGGGGCTACATGATGCTGCGCGACGAAGACACCGGCGAGATGGAGTTCCGCATCGCCCGCAACGTCGACCGCGAGACGCTGGAAGGCTCCACCTTCGAGATCAGCCGCAGCGTGGTGGAGCGGGTGGCCGCGGACGGCGAGGCGATCCTGACGACCAACGCCCAGGAGGACACGCGCTTCCAGCACGCCGCCAGCATTGTCAGCTACAACTTACGTTCGATCCTGTGTGTCCCGCTCTGCGTGCGGGGCGAGGTCACCGGTGTCATCTATGCCGACAACAAGATTCAGACCGGGCTGTTCACCGAGCAGACCCGTGATCTGCTGCTCGCCTTCGCCAATCAGGCAGCGGTCGCCATCGAGAACGCCCGCCTGTTCGAGCGCATCAAGGCCACCCTGGAAGAGATCACCGAGATGAAGAACCTGCAAGACAACGTCTTCATGTCGATCGCTTCGGGCGTGATCACGACCGACAACGAGGAGCGCGTCACCCTGGTCAACCGGCGCGCCCAGCAGATTCTCGACCAGATGGGCGACGACCTGGTAGGGGCCGACCTGCGCCACATGCTGCCCCGGCTGGACGACCGCTTCAACCAGATGATCGAGCAGGTTCTCCACTCGGAGGAGCGCCTCACCGGGATCGAGTTTGAGACCGATCTGCAAAACCGGGGCCGGGTCAATCTCAGCATGAACCTCAGCCCGCTCAAAGATGCCCACGAAGCAACCCAGGGGGTGGCGATCGTGCTCGACGACCTGACCGAGGCCAAGCGGCGCGAGGCTCAGATCGCCGGGGTGCGCCGCTACCTGCCCACCGAAGTCGTGGACGGGATCAAGAGTGCTGCCGAGCTGAAGCTGGGTGGCACCCGCCAGGTGATCACCATTCTCTTCGCCGACATCCGGGGTTTTTCCACCTTCAGCGAAAACCTCGACCCGGAGCGCCTGGTCGAGATCATCAACACCTACATGACCATCGCCTCAGACGCCATCCACCTCCAGAGCGGCGTCATCGACAAGTTCATGGGGGACGCCGTCATGGCGCTCTATAACACCCCGCTCCGCCCCCAGGCCGACCATGCGCTGCGGGCGGTTCGCTCCGCCGCGACCATGATGGCCGACATGCTGGCCTACCACGCGGTGGTCGCCGAGGAGAACCGCCTCCTGTTTGGCATCGGCGTGCATACCGGGGAAGCGATCGTGGGCAACGTCGGCAGCCCGGAGCGCCTGGACTACACCGCCATGGGCGACAGCGTGAACCTCGCCAAGCGCCTGCAGGAGGTCGCCGCCCCCACTCAGATTCTGCTGAGCGAGGATACCTACCGGCTGGTCGCCGACCACGTCGAGGTGGACGAGCTGGCCCCGGTCCAGGTGAAGGGCCGCACGCAGTCCACCAAGGTATACGAGCTGCTGAAAGTACACTGATCCTCTCCCGATATGGTCATCCCGCGCGGCTCGCGCCGGATGGCTTTTCTCGCTCCGGTTACGCTTCCATATTACATGCGTCTTACAAGTTGGCCCGATCTGGCCATTGGGGCGCTTGTTTGGCCTGTTGGTTTATGATAGACTGGCTGTAAAGTTGGAGAAGGCAAAAGCGCCCCATATATCCCCCGGACGTATCCGGCGGATGGGCGATAGGAGGTTGGTTCTATGACTGACTCTAACCGTTATCTCCAACAAGAGATGGCGCGCCTGCAAGAAGAAAACCGGGCGCTGCGTGAAGAAGTCCTGTCCTTAAGAGAATACATTGATGGCCTGCAGGCGTTGATGGAGGCCGTTGACCAGATCACCCCGGACGCCGCGGTGATGCCGATGCTGGATCGTATCCTGGTGAACGCCTTGATTGTGACCAACGCGAAAGACGGCTCGCTTCTGGTGTTGGATGAAGAGACAGGTGAGTTGGTATTCATTCTCTCGTAAGGCGACGTCGCCAGCAACGTCCTGGCCGGGTATCGATTACCGGTGGGTCATGGGATCGCCGGGTGGGTAGCCGATCAGCAGCAGCCCACCATCGTGGATAATGCCCAGTCAGATGCGCGTTTTTTTGCCGGGATCGACAACGCCTTCGATTTTAAGACCAGTTCGCTGCTGGCTGCCCCGATCGTTGGCGGTGGCCGGACGCTGGGCGTCATCGAAGTGCTCAACAAACGTAACGATGCCTCATTCACAACCGCCGACCAGACTCTGCTAACCCTCTTGTGCCGGTATGCGGGCGAAATTCTCAATGTGATGACCTTGAATGAGCCGCCGTTTGTTGCCGATCAATGATCTCAAGTAGTCTTAAGGAGTAGCTGCCGCACACTTCGGGCGGATATGTGGGGCACATCGCACCATCTTGAGCTAAGTGCTATCCGTACGCTTTTGTACCTATCCGAAATGAGCGGACCGAATTTTCAGATAGGTTCTGAGATGAGCACAATCATAACTGAGGATAACAATGGTACTGAACGCTGCCCTGCTTGGATTTGGTAATGTTGGTCAGGCGCTGGCGGAACTCCTGATTGAGAAACAAAACACCCTGCGACAGGATTTTGATGTAGAGCTGCGCGTCGTCGGGATCGCCACCGGCAGCCACGGGCAGGCGATCGACCCCGGTGGCATCGACCTCCGCCAGGCGTTAGAGCTTCGCCGTGCGGGCTCCTCGCTGGAAGCGCTCCACAGCGGGCACCCGATTGACGATCCGTTCCGCTTCCTGGCCGATAGCCCCATCGACCTGCTCTTTGAAAGCACGCCCACCAATGTCGAGGACGGACAGCCCGCCTATGCATACATTTTTGGCGCGCTGGAGCGGGGCGTGCACGTGGTGACGGCCAACAAAGGCCCGGTTGCCTTTGGCTATCGGGAGCTGGCGGCCCTTGCCCGGCGTAAGAACGTGGGCTTCCTGTTCGAGTCAACCGTGATGGACGGCGCGCCGGTGCTCGCCATTGGGCGGGAAGGCCTCCCCGCGAACCCCATCCTCCGCGTGCGCGGCGTCCTCAACAGCACCACCAACTACATCCTGACCCGCATGGAGCAGGAGGACTTGAGCTTCGATCAGGCGTTAGAGGCTGCCCAGGAGATCGGCATCGCCGAGACCGACCCGACGCTGGACATCGATGGCTGGGATTCGGCGGTTAAGACCGTGATTCTGGCAAACGTCCTGATGGGGGCCGACCTGCGCCCGCTGGATGTCGAGCGCCAGGGCATTCGCCATATCACCCTGGCGGACGTTCAGGCGGCTCGCGCCGCCGGGGAGTGCATCCGCCTGATTTGCCAGGCGGAGCGCCAGCCAGAGGGTGGCGTCGTCGCCAGCGTCACACCCCAAAGAGTCCCCGTGCAGGACATCCTCGCCAGCGTGACCGGCACATCCAGCATCGTCGACTTGGAGACGGAGACGCTTCCCTGCGTGACGATCGTTGAGCATGATCCCGGCCCCACCACCACCGCTTATGGCATGCTAGCCGATATGATCAACATCTTACGCGGGCGTCATCTCACCGATATATTACCGATGTAAGGTAAGGATCAGTCCGATCCAGCCGGGCTTTCCGCCGGTTTGTGTTCGCCCTCGTCACTGGCCTCTAACGGCTTTGTCCCCTCTGGATGAGGCAGTTCTAATTCCGCTTTGACCGGCAGCAGCACGCTCACCCGCGTGCCCTTGCCTTCCTGGCTGGTGATCGTGATCTGCCCCTTGTGCTGGCCGACGATCTGTTTGCAGATATACAGGCCAAGCCCGGTGCCCACCCCACGTGGCTTGGTGGTGAAGTCGGGGTTGAAGACGTCCTTGAGGTTCTCCTCCGCGATCCCGCCCCCGCTGTCCGAGACGGTCACCTCGACCGCCTTGCCATCTTTCGACAGGCCGCTGCGGATCACGATGATCCCATCTTTCGTCTCGCGCAGGGCGTCTCGTGCGTTGATCAGCAGGTTAAGCCACACGTCTTCCAGTTGGCCGGTCAGCGCGTCGATCTCTGGCAGGTTAGGGCCGAGGTGGAGCTTCAATTCGTGGCCGCCCATTGTAAGCTGGCCGCTGACCAGCTCAAGCGTGGCCTTGATCGTATCGTTCACCTGCACCGGCTGCATTTCGGCGGCGGGATGCGCCATGTAGAGCAGTCGGTCGACCACTGCTTTCGCCCGCTGCCCCGCCATGTGGATCGCCCGCACCGAAGCGTAGTTGACGTGCTTGGTCGAGAGGTCTTGCAGCAGGATTTCGGCGTCGGCCAGGATAGTCGTCAGCGGGTTGTTGATCTGGTGCGCGACGATAGCGGCCATCTCGCCCAGCGCCGACAGACGGGCGACCTGGATCAGGCGGCTTTGCGTCCGCCGCAGGTCTTCAAAAAGGCGGGCATTGTGGACGGCGACCGCGGCGTGGTCGGCGATCGCCTCAAGCAGCCGCTCGTCCCGCTCGTCGAAGGCTTTCCCCATCTCGCGGTGGGTCGCCCCGATCACGCCGATCGCCTTGTCTTCCAGCGT
>JARRJX010000206.1:0-6698 GCA_037388645.1 Chloroflexota bacterium | reverse complement strand
CCCTCGGCCAGCAGTGTGTTCAGCGTGGGCCGCTGGGCGGCCAGCGTCGCCATGTCGGCCACCCGCTTCTCCTCGGCAACGTACAGCGCCTGGGCCGCCTGCACGCCCTGGTCGATCTGCGCCCACGCCTGGCGGCTGAGCTGCGCCTGGAGCAGCCATATCGCGGGTATCCCGGCTGCCGCCGCCGCCAGCAGGATCAGCAGGATAAAGCTCAGGATAAGCTGCGCCCGCAGGCTGCGAGCGGGTATCCGCTCCCTCATCGTTGGACTCACATCGTCATGCACTCGTGAATGAATCAATCGCCCTTATTATTACATCTTATGGCGACAATTGCAGTTCCGGCTCCCTGGCCTGGGTAATCGCATCACCGCCGCCCGCCCTACGCGGTCAGGTCGGCGCGGCGCAGAAGCTGCGCGTTGAGTGCGACGATCACTGTGCTCAGGCTCATCAGCAGCGCCCCCACCGCCGGGCTGAGCAGGATCCCCGCCCAGGCCAGCGCCCCCGCCGCCAGCGGCAGCGCCACGATGTTGTACCCCGCCGCCCAGATCAGGTTCTGGACCATCTTCTTGTAGGTCTCGCGGCTCAGCTTGACGATCCGCACGATGTCCAGCGGGTTGCTCTTGACCAGGATGATCCCCGCCGACTCGACGGCCACGTCCGTGCCGCTCCCGATGGCGATCCCCACGTCGGCGCGGGTCAGGGCCGGGGCGTCGTTGACGCCGTCGCCCACCATCGCCACGCGCTTGCCCTCGCCCTGGAGCTGCTTCACCTTCTGGTCTTTGTTTTCGGGCAGCACCTCGGCGAAGACGGTGCCGATCCCCAGCTCCTCCGCCACGGCCTTTGCCACCTCCGCCGAGTCCCCGGTGATCATCGCTACTTCCAGGCCCATCGCCTGGAGCTTCTCGACCGCCTCGCGGCTCTCCGGGCGGATTTTGTCGGCCAGCGCGAAGGCGGCGACTGGCTTGCGTTCGTCCAACAGGTAGACCACCGTCTGGCCCTTGCCGCCGGACTCCTCGGCGAAGGCTCGCAGCGCGTCCGGCAGCGCGGCCTCCATCTGTTCCAGCAGGCGCGGCCCGCCGACGTACACCGTGTGCCCGTCGTGTGTGGCGCGGATTCCCTTCCCCTTGATCGCCTCGAAGTCGCCCACCGCCGGGCGGTCAAGCCCTTTCTCCTCGGCCCTGCCCCGGATGGCGCGCGCCAGCAGGTGCTCGGAATCCCCCTCGACGGCAGCGGCCAGCGCCAGCGTCTCGTCGTCACGCCACCCGTCGACGCTCGCCATGTTCACCACGCCGAACTCCCCCTCGGTCAGCGTTCCGGTCTTGTCGAACATCACCACGTCCAGCTCACGGGCTTCCTCCAGCGCCAGCCGGTCGCGCACCAGGATGCCGTTGCGCGCGCCCAGCGTCGTGCTGATCGCCACCACCAGCGGGATCGCCAGCCCCAGCGCGTGTGGGCAGGCGATCACCAGCACCGTCACCACCCGCAGCAGCACGTCGACCTGGAAGCCGATTGCGATGATCCAGGCAATAGCCGTGATCACGGCCACGCTCAGCGCGACGTAGAACAGCCAGCCCGCCGCCTTGTCCGCCAGGAGCTGCGTCTCGGATTTCGACCCCTGGGCTTCTTTGACCAGCCGCATGATCCCCGCCAGCGCGGTGTCCTCGCCCGTCGCCGTGACGCGCACCCGCAGCGACCCACCACCGTCATTCACCGTACCGCCGATGACTTCATCGCCCGGCGCTTTGTCCACCGGCTTCGATTCGCCCGTGATCATCGCCTCGTTGATCGACGTGCTGCCCTCGACTACCTCACCGTCTGCTGGCACACTGCCACCGGGTCGCACCAGCACCAGATCGCCCGCCGACAATTCGTCGGCCTTCACTTCTTCCGTATCACCGCTCTCAGTCACCCGCTCGGCGGTGTCCGGCATCAGCTTCGCCAGCTCGTCCAGCGCCCCCGACGCCTGCCGCACCGAGCGCATCTCGAACCAGTGGCCGAGCAGCATCACGTCGATCAGCGTCGCCATCTCCCAGAAGAAGCCCTTCCCCAGGTTGAAGATCACGGCGGCCAGGCTGAAGACGAACGCCACGCTGATCGCCAGCGAGATCAGCAGCATCATCCCTGGCTTGCCCCGCCTGACCTCCGGCACCGCCATCCGCAGGAAGGGCAGGCCGCCCACGACGAAGACGATCACCGAGAAAATCGGACCGATCCACTGGCTGCCGGGGAAGGCTGGCATCGAGAAGCCGAACCACTGCTGGAGCATCTCGCTGAACAGCAGGATCGGGATCGTCAGCGCCAGCGACAGCCAGAAGCGGTTGCGGAACATGATCTCGTGCCCGGTGTGGTCGACACCATGCCCCACATGGCCGCTATGATCCATTCCGTGGCCGTTGTGGGCATCATGTTGACTGTGGTTATCGTGCCCCTTATGCATTTGATGTTCGCCATGTTGGTGTTGTTTACCCATGTTTTCGTGCTCAGCCATTTTTCGACCTTTCTACGTCTACACTTATAACTCTTGGCGGCTGGCGGCAGTGCTCCCACAGTCATGACGAACCGCTCCCCTGATTGTATCGCCCTGGCGCGCAGGCCGGGCGTCGAGTTAGAATCTTCATCAAATCTTTAATTTTGCTTCAAAGAGACTTTAAGCGGGTGGGTTATACTGGCATCAACCGTTCGAAATCAGGAGGATGTCATGTCCCAGAAAGAAGGAAGAAACGTCGTGAATAACCGGATGAAATGGATAGTGGGGATCGTGGGCGCGCTGCTGCTCGGCGGCGTGCTGGTCGCCGCTGGCATCCTGATCGGCCAGCAGGTGGCTGGGCGGCAGGCGCTCAGCGCCCGCACCTATGGCCCCGGCATGTCGGTGCTGAGCAGCGGCCCCGGCATGATGCAGTGGGACGACGATGGCGATGGCGACGATGGCGACGATTATCCCTACCGGATGGGCCCCGGCATGATGGGGCGCGGCACTGGCTCAGGCATGCCGGGTCGCGGTGGGGTTGGCCCCGGCCATATGTGGGAGGACGGCAGCCCCATGTGGGACGACGATTTTGAGGGCGGCTGGCCCGGCTACGGCATGATGGGCGGCGTCTACCAGGACGAGATGCACGCGGCCATCGCCGACGCGCTGGGCATGAGCGTCGAGGAGCTGGAACAGGCAATGTGGGAAGACGGCAAGACCATCTGGCAGCTTGCCGACGAGCGGGGCATCTCCGAAGATGAGTTCCTCGCGGCGCTCCAGGAAGCCCACGACTCGGTGCTGGCGCAGATGGTCGCCGATGGCGTGATCACCCAGGAGCAGGCCGACTGGATGGCCGAGCACATGGCCGAAGGCCCTTATGGCCCCGGCCACTGCCCCGGCTGGCGGGCGCTGCCCGACGAGGGTGACGGTGCTTAAACACGTCAAAGCCAATCGAAGGGCCGGGCTGGTGCGCCCGGCTCTTTTCTTTTCTTAAAGTGATTCGTTGCCGAGGTACTGCTCCGCCACCTGATACAATTCCCGCGTCTCAAGGAACGGGCGTAGCGCGCGGACTCCCCGAGCCAGCCAGTGATCCAGGGAGGCGGCTTGCGCGTTGTCCAGGGCGCAGAGGAGGTTGGTAAGCTCCCCCTCCAGCAGGTCGTGCTCCGCTTCATGCTCCTCTGCGTACAGCGTGAAAAACCGGACGAACCGCTCAAGGGCCTCCGCTTCTGCGCCGCGAAGCGCCGCGTAGTCGGCGATGGTTGGGTGCATGGTGTAGCGGTTTGGGGTGATGCACTGCAAAAGCCCGTGGTCGACGAGGGCGTCGAGCACGTCGACGGTGCTGCCGGTCACCGCCAGGGCGGCGGCCTCTGAGAACGTGTTGGGCTTGGGCGCGAAGTGCGACAGGTCGAACAGCGCCTGCGCGACGGCGGGGTCGAGCACCGTGAGGCTCAGGTCAATCGTGTCCTGCAAAGACAGCGATGCGCCGGGTTGGAAGGTGGGAGACGCCTCCAGGGGGGATCGAGGCTGCGCGAGATGAGAACGAGCTTCGGCGGTGTGCAGGTGGCTCAGCGCGTCATGCAGTCGGCGCGGCTGCTCGCTGTGGCCCTCCTTGCGCAGGTAGCTGCCCATCAGGATCAGGGCCAGCGGGAGGCCACCAACCATCTGGATGAGTTCCTCCGTCTGCTGGGGAGCCGCCTCGACGGCGCGCGGCGCGATCAAGGCCAGCAGGTCCATCCCCTCTGATGGGCTAAGCTCCTCCACGAGCAGCGCTTCCCCTCCCGCGAAGTCCAGCGCCACGTCGCTCAGGCGGGTGGTGAGCAGGTGCGCGCAGTTTGGCCCACCTACTTTGAAAGCCAGCGCCGCCTCCGTCTGCCAGGCGTCGTCGATCACCAGCAGCATCCGGCGCATCCCGATCGCGGCGTGCACCGCTGCCGCCCGCTTGGGGATGTCGATGCAGCGGGCGATCACCTCCTCGGAGACTCCGACCGCTGCCGCCCAGATGCCCAGCCAGGACAGCGGATCGGGGTGCAGGCCAAGCCCCACCCAGAGCACGCCATCTGGAAAATGGCTTCGAATTGCCGGATCGTGTGCCAGTGCAATCGCCAGCGTCGTCTTGCCGACTCCCGGCAGCCCCTTGAAGGCCGCCAGGGCCGAGTTGTGGCCGTCTATCAGCTGCGCCTTGCGCTGTTCCTCTTCCCACCCCTGGAGAATGTCAACCAGGAGGTTGAGGGCGCGGCGCTGCTCGCTGTGGTAGGTCGTCTTTGAGATGTGCATCTGCTCTCTGACCCAGTCAGGGCTGCGGCCATGCAGGTATTGCTCCATGAGGATCACGTACGGTCGCCACGCCCGATCTTCAGGAACAGGCGTGTCGTCTACTGGCTTCAGGACGTCCACCGCGTCCTCGAGCACCGTTCGCAGCGCGAGTCCCCGCCCGGCAATTGTGCTGGCGTAACCAGCCCGTTTAAGCTGCGATTGGACGAGCGTCAGGTTAACCAGAGGGAGTGCCCCAAGCTGTTTTAAAGAATCCCAGTTCTTAAATGCCTGGCGAAGGGTTTCCTGAGTTATCCTAAGTAGTAGCCGGTCATAAAAACGTGGGTGCATTTTTTAAGTTTGGGATGGGCTATTGGGCGTCAGCCAGGTGCAGGCAGGCAGGATGTCGCTCCACAGGGCGAGGCTCTGGCGCAGCGGGGCCAATCCATACCCGTAGGGGCAGCATTCCCTGTCGGCTCGGAGCAAGCTCCGGGGATAGGGATGATGCGAGTCGGCCAATTTTCTCCCCTTTTACCTCAGATACGAAGTACACCCCGCAGATAACCGGTATGTCCCCGCACTTTTTCTGCACTTTTTCCACACTTTTACTGGAATAAAGCTAACCCAATCGGGGATACGATGAGAATGTCAAGGAGTGTTGCACCACTCACTTGGCATTTGTTCTCCTGCGCGGCGGCTATGTGGGAGATGGCTGTGAGGCCCCTACATAGTCGCCGCCAGAACCGGCTTACTCTGCCTATCACTGTAAGGATAGCAGCATGGCCACACTGACATTGTAGCACAGTTGAGGGTTTGAGGGAAAGAGGCGCTTCCGAACTCAAAGACGGGCAGCAGCGTCCAACCCATCAGGTGGCAGGCTCAGGAAGGCCGCAAAAGCCCCTATCAGACTTCAGTTTTACACGCGATCCGCGTTGGAGGACGCTTTCGGCTGGCACGCCGCAGGCCTGCCAGCCCCACGCAAGCACGGCCATGGTCGGCAGAAATGGTGGACTCGTCCACCGTAGTGAAGGAGGAGATATCGAATAGATTTTCCCTCGTCTGTAGTCATCCGCATTGTCTGTGCACTCTTTAAACCCCTGTTCACATACACAAGGAGAACAAAATGAGCAACATCTTTATTGGTGAAGTGATTGGGACGATGCTCCTGATCCTGTTGGGAGACGGCGTCGTCGCCAACGTCGCGCTGGCAAAGACCAAGGGCAACAACGGCGGCCTGATCGCCGTCACCACCGCATGGTGTTTCGCGGTCTTCGTTGGCGCGTTCGCATCGGCCACCCTCGGCGGCAATGCGCACCTGAACCCTGCTGTCACGGTCGCTTTTGCGATCACCGGCAACGGGGCTTGGGCCGAGGTACCTGTGTATTTCGCTGGCGAGTTCCTGGGTGCGTTCATCGGCGCGATCCTGGTCTGGCTGGCCTACCTGCCTCACTGGGCGGAGACCGAAGACCAGGCCACCAAGCTGGGTGTATTCTGCACTGCCCCCGCGATCCGTAACCCGACCACCAACCTGATCTGCGAGGCAATCGGCACTTTCGTGCTGATGTTCGGGGTCTACATGATTCGCGGCGCGACGATGACGACCGGCGGCTCAATCGCCCCCATCGACCTCGGCGCGTTGGGTGCCCTGCCGGTGGCGATCATCGTGTGGGTGATCGGCCTGGCGCTGGGTGGCCCGACTGGCTACGCGATCAACCCGGCTCGTGACCTGGGCCCGCGCATCATGCACGCCATCCTGCCCATCGCCGGAAAGGGCGGCAACGACTGGGGTTACTCCTGGATTCCCGTGGTTGGCCCCATCATCGGTGCCAGCATCGCGGCTTTCCTGTTCTTGGCCCTTCCCTGATAACCGGCCCTGCCGCCCGGCGCACGCTGTGCGCTGAGGCATAACGTATCACACGGCAGGTCCTGGGGACCGGCAAGGGGCGTCGAGTCGACGCCCCTTGCACGATCTTCAGTGTGT
>JARRJX010000205.1:0-4834 GCA_037388645.1 Chloroflexota bacterium | reverse complement strand
AAACCTCTCCAAAAACCCGAGATGGGTTTACGAAAACAACGGCCAAACCAAATGAGAATGGATCATGATGTTAAGCCAAAATGAATCACTGGTAACCGCAACCCACCCTCCTGACCTGACCTTTTCCTGGACGCCCAAGCCCGTCAACGTCTGGGTGGCAGTCGAGCCGTACAACCCGCTCCAGGCCCACGCCCTACTCCAACTCCGCAAACGCCTGGAGGCGCAGGGCTGCATCTTCGTCGAGCACCCCGACCAGGAGACGCCGCTCGGCCCCGTCGCCCACCTGGGGATCGTCTTCGGGAAAGACCTGGAACAGGAATACAGCCCCTTCGACTACATCGGGCAGCTTCCCAAGCCACGCGGGATGGTGCTGGTCGTGAACACCGTCGAGCGAATCCCGGAAGGGCCGCTGTTTGACGTGGCACGCACCCAACTGGTACGCAAGTCGGGGCACATCGGGCTGATGTTCGAGGGCGACCTGGCGGGCGAGCAGGTCAGGCGGGTGCTGTGGGGCAGCATGGCGGGCAACAACCGCCTGCTGATCGGCGACGAATCCGCCATATTCGACAGCATCGCGCAGCGTATGCAGGCCCACGTGGCCGCCGAGCCGGTCAACAGCCACGACGGGGACGAGAGCCTGGGGGTGACGTGGGATAATTGGGCCGTCTCTCCCGTGCACGGCGACCTGGCCGACGCCGGGCGCAGGCTGGGCGCTGTCGGGATCATAGACGACCAGGTCAGGCTGGAATGTTACGCCTCCGGGAGCCAGTGGCGCAGCGTGTTGCGTTTCCTGAACCGGGCGGCGCTGGGCGAGGGGATGCGCAGCCAGATCGACCTCGACCTGGGGATCATGGGGGTGACGACCACCGGCGGCAAAAAGGTGACCTTAAGCCCCGACCCGGACGAAGGGGACGTGGTGCCTATCGGGCAACTGACCTGGGCCGGGTACGTGCGGGCCATCCCCCAGGGCTGCGCCGTCTCTTATCGGGCCCCCTCGATTGAGACTCACGAAAACGGGATGGTGTACCTCGCCAGCGCGCTCGCCAAGGCGGGGGTCGTCCACGATTTTGACGAGTTCTACCGCTACATCGTCGAGCACTTCGCGCAGAACGAGCGAATCCGGATCGTGCCCGACGGGCTGCGCCCACGCGTGACGGTGATCGAGCACTTCCACCGCCAGCCGAAGGAGGGCACGATCAAAGAGCCGGAGCGGGTCGAGGTGGTCTACCCCGACCTGGAGCGCTTCCCGGAGATCGACTTCCCCTGTGGGGCGCGCGATTCGGAGATGCACCTGCTCAGCGCGGTGTTCCGCTCCAAGTTCTTCCTGGACTCGGCCCCGATGGGGAACCGGGCGATCATCGCCGTGCTGCCGGGACACGGGTCGGTGGCACTCTATGGCGGGCCGCGCGGCGAGCTGATCGACCTGCTGGTCGACGGGATGGAGATGGAGGAGATCGTGCGGGTCTAGCCGCCTGTGGCAATTCAACATCTGAATCTGTGGGGAGCGGCCAACCAGCCGCTCCTTTTGTTTGCCGGTGGGGAGGGATGACCGGCGAGGAAAAAGGTACAAATGGGCTGCCATAGGCCGCTGAAATTGGCTCCCATCAAGCTGGCGCGGACTTTCCGTGTGGCTAATGGGAACATCTTCGTGACTTGCTTCGTTCTACTGGTAGCCAATAAGATGCTGTTGGTATTTGCAATGTGTGAGGAGAGAGAGAAAACGATGAACGTCCATAATATGCAGCGCGAGCTGGTCCTGGGAACCGTGGTCGCGCTGGGCATTTTGCTTGTCATGTCCGCCTGCGGTGGGCGGTCATTGGAGCCGCTCCAGCCGCAGGGGGCGGAGCCGCAGGGAGAGAACGACATGCCAGAGGATAACCCGACCGGCGAGCCGATCCCCGAAGGGGGTTTTGAGACAGCCCAATCGGGGCGGAGCCGGGACCTCAAGCCGGTGGTCGCGCAGGGCGACGAGGCCGAACTGGTGAGCGGCAACAACCAGTTCGCCTTTGACCTGCTGCACGCGGTCGAGTCGGATGAGGGCAACCTGATCTACTCGCCTTACAGCGTCTCGCTCGCCCTGGCGATGACCTATGCGGGGGCGCGCGGTGAGACGGCAGCGCAGATGGCGGATACGCTGCACTTCAACCTGCCCCCGGAGCGGCTGCACCCGGCCTTCAACGCGCTCGACCTGGGGCTGGAGGGCCAGCCGTCAGGTGATGAGGAGACGGGCTTACAACTGAACATCGCCAACGCGATCTGGGGACAGCAGGGCTATCCCTTCGAGCAGGCGTACCTGGACACGCTGAGCGAGAATTACGGCGCGGGCCTGAAACTGCTCGACTTCGGCAGCGCGCCGGAGCCATCACGGATCACGATCAACGACTGGGTGAGCGAGCAGACCGAGGAGCGCATTCAGGATTTGCTGCCCGAAGGGACGATCACCACCGACACCCGGCTGGTGCTGACCAACGCGATCTACTTCTACGGCGCGTGGGCATCGCCCTTTGAGGAGGATGCCACGGTCGACGACACGTTCACCCTGCTGGATGGCAGCGAGGTCAGCGTGCCGATGATGAACCAGACGACAGAGTTCGGCTACCTGGACGGGGACGGCTTCCAGGCCGTCAGCCTGCCTTACGAGGGCGGCCAGATGGCGCTGCTCGTCATGCTGCCCGACGAGGGTGAGTTCGACGGCTTCGCCGCGGGCCTGGACGCCAGGCAGATGGAAGCGATCCAGGACGAACTTCAGAAAAAAGAGGTGGTGCTCTCCCTCCCGCGCTTCGAATATGGGACGGAGTTCAACCTCAGCAACACGCTGGCCGGGATGGGGATGCCGCTGGCTTTCGACGGACTCCAGGCGGACTTCTCCGGGATGGTCAGCCAGGACGACCTGCCCAACCTTTACATCAGCGACGTGATCCACAAGGCGTTTGTCAAGGTCGACGAGCAGGGGACGGAGGCCGCCGCGGCGACCGGCGTGGTAGTGGGCGTGATGAGCGCCCCGCTGCCGTCCGAGCAGGTCGTGATGCGGGTCGACCGGCCCTTCTTCTTCGCAATCGTCGACCAGCAAAGCGGGTCGATCCTGTTCGTCGGGCGCGTGCTTGACCCATCTGCGTGATCGTGGTCGAAAACGAAAACACAAACAGGGGCACAGCACCTGCCGCGCCCCTGTTCTGAGTTCGGAGAAAAAGCAACAAACGGGCCAGAGGGCTGACCCGCGTGTGCGTTTTATCGGGGATAGACGTGCTGGGTGAAAGCTATTTCAGCATCTGGGTGTCGATGTACTCGACGGCCTGCCCGACGGTCTCGATCTTCTGGGCTTCTTCGTCTGAGATCTCGCCACCGAACTGCTGCTCAAACTCCATAATCAATTCAACTAAGTCGAGCGAATCGGCCTCCAGGTCCTCGCGGAAGCGGGCTTCGGGCTTAATTTTGTCAGGCTCAACACCCAAGAGTTCGATGATGATTGCGCTCACCCGTTCAGCCGTGTCAGACATGAGATCCTCCTGTATGTGGTCGTATTCAAATTATCTGGTAGATCAGAGCTACCGGGCGTTTGTCATGATAATAAGCATGACTCGTGCAAGGCTGCCACAAGCCAATCAATGATAGTCTGTTTTCGGAGCGGATGCAAAATTCGCACTGCCTGTAACGTGCCTGGGGGCAGCACCAGGATTCCCCTCCCGGATCGTGCCTGCTTGCACCCTCACTATGTGGCCTGATAAGATTCCCACACTTAACCAAAGGAACACTGCCTCATGTCAAAAGTTACGGGCACAAAAACCGGCCAGCGCAAGGCCGATCACATCCGCATCAACCTGGAGGAAGACGTCCAGTTTCCAACGCTCACCACCGGGCTGGAGCGCTATCGATTCGTCCACCAGGCGCTGCCGGAGCTTGACCTGGACGAGGTGGATACCTCCTCGACGCTGTTCGGCAAGCCGCTGGCCGCCCCGCTGTTGATCTCATCGATGACCGGCGGGACGGAACAGGCCCGTACCCTTAACCTGCGCCTGGCGGAGGCGGCCCAGGCGCACGGGATCGCGATGGGGGTCGGGTCGCAGCGGGTGGCGGTCGAAGACCCGGCAGTGGCCGACACCTTCCAGGTGCGCGCCGCCGCGCCGGACGCGCTGCTCTTCGCCAACCTGGGAGCGGTGCAGCTCAACTACGGCTATGGGGTGGAGGAATGCCTGCGGGCGGTCGAGATGATCGAGGCCGACGCGCTGATCCTGCATCTGAACGTCCTCCAGGAGGCCGTCCAGCCGGAGGGTGACACCCGCTGGTCGGGGCTGGTGGGGAAGATCGAGGCGGTGTGCCGGGCGCTCCCGGTGCCGGTGATCGGCAAAGAAGTGGGCTGGGGCCTCTCGGAGCAGGCCGCCAGCCAACTGGCCGGGGCCGGAGTCGCGGCGCTCGACGTGGCCGGGTCGGGCGGGACGTCGTGGAGCCAGGTGGAGTATCACCGCGCGCCGACCGCCTTCCACGCCCAGGTGGCCCGCGCCTTCGCCGATTGGGGCATCCCCACCGCCGAGACGCTGCAAACCGTCCAGCGCGCCGCGCCCGACCTGCCGGTGTTCGCCAGCGGGGGCCTGCGCGATGGAGTGGACGTGGCGAAGTGTATTGCCCTGGGGGCCTCGCTGTGCGGGTTCGCCGGGATGTTCCTGCGAGCGGCGGCACAGTCCACCGAGGCGCTGGACGAGACGGTGCGGATGCTCGTCCGCCAGCTCCGGATCACGATGCTCGCCAGCGGAGCCGCCGACCTGGACGCCCTGCGCCGGACGCCGCTTGTGAAGGACGATTGAGCGGGCGCTACGGCCCCTGGAGTGACAGCTCGACC
>JARRJX010000204.1:0-10385 GCA_037388645.1 Chloroflexota bacterium | reverse complement strand
CTCAAAATTCCTGACCGGCCTTCCTTCGGTCTTACGAGTACGGGTTTGCTCGAATATTGCCTGCGCGAGTAGGAAATCAGTCACCCGACCCGCTCGTAGCGCTTGATTTCCGGAGTCGCCTGTCCTACAATGGGGACATGACCACATCCATCCTGGATGTGGGAGCAGGGTCGCTCAACTGAACGTTGGTTATTCGGCCCACCAATGCTTGATTGGTGGGCTTAGCCGTAAGCCACAGATGTATTGTCATGGGGGAGCTGTGTGGGGCCGAGCGCCCCGGGTGGGTTTGAGAAAGGACGCGGGATGAATCTGGAAAAGACGATTAAAGCGTTGATCAAAGTAGCGGCGGTCGCGCTCACCAGCCCGGCCACCTGGACGGTTGCCGGGCAGCTTTACACCAACCCGGTGCAGCGGCTGCTGGTGCAGATTGCGGCCCTGATCCTGGTCGAGGGCGCGCTGCTGCTGGGCTGGCACATGCTGGATACCAACATCAACGCCGCCCCGGCCCAGCGTTGGCTGTATGCCGTGCTGACCGTGGTGGCTTATTTTGTGTTGTGGATGGTCGCCATCCGGCACGGCGAGGGGCTGGCCGGGATCGGCTTCCGCGCCACCCTGGGCGTGCTGATTGGCTACTCGGTGATCGAGAGCGGCATCCTGGCGCAGATCAAGCTGAAGCAGCGCGCCGACCGTGACATCACCAAGCACCTGCGGGTGCGGCGGGCGATGCGCTTCTACGCCAAGGCGGACGCCCTGCACGACCTGGCCCGAACCAGCACCGAGGTGCAGGCTTTGCGCGAAGCGCAGCATGATGCTCGCTTGAAGGGCATTGCCCTGCGCCGCAAGCGCTTGCTTGAGCAGGTCGATCTGGAAGATCAGCAGTTGAGCGAGGAGCTTCTCAATAGCGGGCAGAAGCGGCTTGGCCCGCCCTCTTACCCGGCGTTGCTCGCCCAGAACAGCAGGAGCCAGGCCCGGCAGCCAACCAAACGGGATACGATGAAAGAGCTGATAGCGATCATCGCCGACAACCCGGACATCACCAAGAAAGACCTGGCCGAGCAGACCGGGCGCGCCGCCAGCACCGTCTCGAAATACCTGGGCGAGCTGGCCGAGCGAGGTAAGCTGGTCGAGGCGAACACGGTGAGCGGGTACGATATCCAGCCCAATAGACGCCGCACCGACTGAGAGTCGGCTGGCTTCAACCGGATCAAAAAGCCCCTCTCGATGGCGCTTGCGCCTTGTGAGAGGGGTTTGTGATTCTTACAGCCGGTAGGCTGGAATTAGCGGCGCAGCAGCCACCACGTCAAGCCCCCTATCACCAGCGCCTCCAGCAGCGCGCCGCCGAACATCAGCACGAACGCATCCACCCAGAACCGCTGCGGGAACAGCCGGATCAGCGTGTCGGTGGTCGGGAACAGCCAGGTGCTGCCCTCAAAAAACAGGGCGTGGAACTGGGTGAACAGCCAGTTAAACGAGACAGACGTCACCAGCAGGCCCACCACCAGCAGGATCACGGTCAGCACGCCCCCCTGGAACAGCCCCCTCAATAAGTGCACACGCCCTTCTGCGCTCACCCCCAGCGCGACCGCCGCCAGAATCCACAGGGCCAGCAGGCCGTACCCGTAGGTAGAGATGCCGCGAGTCACCTGCTTGACGTCAGCCATGTGCGAAAGCTCGCGCTCGTTGTAGATCGGCGTGCCATCCGGGAAGGTGATGTCGCCCAGGAACTCGATCCCTTCGTTGTTAAACAGGTATTGCAGCGAGGGCAGGGCGTAGGCGATCCGCTCGTCCTGGCTCATCCCATAGAGGTCGTCGGGGAAGCTAGGGCGGTTGTATTCCCACAGGATATAGCGGTCGCTCATCAGCAGGCGGGCGTTGATCAAGACCAGCAGCAGCGGCAGCAGTATCGTGATAAGCAGACGCAGGATAGCGGCCAGCCAGCTCGGCGGCCAGCCTCCTGTTTGGGCGGCGGCTTCGATTGATTCCATCCATCCTTCTCCTATTGGCAGGGCAGGTCGCTGCTGCCGCTGAGCACGAAGCTGACCAGCACCGAATCGGTCAGCACCTCGATCCCGGCCCGGTCGTCGGTGAACACCGGGCCGTCGAGCGGGTCGCTGCGTATCTGCTCGTAGGCGGTGGTGAGAGTCTCGCGGAGCAGGGGGTGGGCGTCTGGGGGCAGCAGGTCGCGGTTGGCGATTAAATTGTCCGGGTCGGTCGGCTGGTTGGTGGCGACCATGATGCTGTTGCAGCTTCCTGGCACGTCGATCACGTGGACGCTGGGGAAAACGGTGAGCAGCGTCGCGCCCAGCGCCTCGATCAGCCGCCGGTCGTCGACCGTCCGCCCGACGTTGATCGCCACCACGCCGCGCTCGCTCAGGTGGTCGCGCGCGCTCTCGAAGAACTCCACGGTCGACAGGTTCCAGGGGATATAGGGCAGGCGGTAGGCGTCCACGCCGATCACGTCGTAGGTGTTTTCGCTGACCGCCAGCGCATAGCGCCCGTCCTGCACGATCACGTTCAGGTTCTCCTCGTTCATCTGAAAGTAGTCCCGCCCCACCTCCACGATCTCCGGGTCGATCTCCATGCCGTCGATCGGGATCGGGCCGAAGACGTGGGTGTATTGTTTGGCGATTGTTCCTCCCGCCAGGCCGACCAGCGCCAGGCTCCCCACGTCGTCGAGGGTGTAGGGTGGCTCGTTGAAAAATGGGGCGGCCAGGTAATAGTCCCAGGTGCCGCCGGTCGTGATGAAGTCCGGGTAGTTGGGGTAGTCCATCGAGTGGATGCCCTGCCCCTCGTTTAAGAACAGGATATTCGCCTCCCCCCAGCGGGCGACCTGGATGTAATTGTAAGCCGATTCGTCCTCGTAGAGCAGTTGTGTGTTGTCTGGGGCGGCCCGGATAGGGCCTCGCTGGATGAGGGCGCTCAGCCCGATCAGCACCACCGGCATCCACAGGAAGACCAGCGCCCGTCGCCAGGCGGCCATTGCCATCCCCACCAGGGCGACGCCCAGCAGCGCCAGGGCGAATGCCAGGAAGGTCAGGCTGGTTCCGATGGCCGGGATCAGGGCCAGCGTGGGCAGGAACGTGCCCAGGATGCTGCCCACGGTCGAGATGGCGTACATCCTGCCGGAGACGCTGCCGGAGGTTTCTTTATCCTGGATAGCCAGCCGGATGGCGAAGGGCGACACCGTGCCGAGCAGCGTGACCGGCACGGCGAACAGCACGATCATCACCCCGAACGAGCCGATCAGCACCGCCGCGTTCACGTTCAGCACGGCGCGGGCGGCCATCTGTAAAACCGGGCGACCGATGATCGGCACCAACCCGCCCGTGAACGCCCCCCAGGCGATCACCCGGTAGAAGGTGGTCGGCTCCGGCGAGCGGTCGGCCAGGCGTCCCCCCAGGAAATAGCCCGCCGTCAGGTAGAGCAGCATCAGGCCGATCTTTGCCCATCGCCAATTTGGACAGGCTCGAGACCAGCCTCTTTCACCTGCCTCACGTTATCCTGCCCTTCCAGCAAACAGAGGAACACGTTTCCTCCGGCGTAGGGCACATCTCTTGTCCCAAGGCGCTTGCCACAGAAGGGCCGGTTACCACACCCCCGGAATCAGGCGGTAGCGGGTGTGTTGGGCATAGTCGGCGTAGCCGGGCAGCCGCTCGTGCAGCAAACGGTCTTCCAGCCCGGTGCGGATGACCATCAGCAGGGCGGCCAGCGCGCCTGGGATCAGCGCCCACAGCGAGCCAAGCAGCAGTGCGGCGGCCAAGTCGGAGAGCACGGTGCCCAGGTAGCCGGGGTGACGCACGAACCGGTACGGGCCGCCGGTGGCGACGGTGTGTCCCCGGTCGTCCTGGATGCGGTTGACCAGCGAGAAGAAGGCATTCGCCGCCATCCCCCAGGTCACCAGCCCGAAGCCGGACGCCGTGACGATCAGCGCCGCGATCTGAAGCCAGAGCGGCAAGGGAGCCGTCCAGCCGAAGCGTGCGTCCAGCCCGGCCACGATGTATTTGGACAGGGTCGCCACCCCGATGACGCTGAGCAGGATGACGTCCCACGACTCCGTGCTTCGCCTGCGGGAAGCGCGCTCGGCCAGCAGGCCGGGGCTGGTCGGGATCAGGATCAGCGCGTTCGCCGCCAGCCACAGCGCGTACACCCCCACCATCGCCCAGCCCCAGAGCCAATCCAGGCGGCCCGCTGCCACGAACAGCACCACCCCCACGAAAACGGTGCCCATTATCTCCCGGACC
Organism: Chloroflexota bacterium; assembly: GCA_037388645.1. GTDB lineage: Bacteria > Chloroflexota > Anaerolineae > Aggregatilineales > UBA3940 > JARRJX01. The sequence goes on along the minus strand of JARRJX010000204.1, from coordinate 6,144 downwards.
AGCCAGCGGGTGACGCCGCGCGCGGTATCGGGGGACCGATCGGTTTGAAGAGCATCGTCGTCCATATCACAGCCCCTTTTAGTGGTGATAGATGCAATTTGGTGATAGCTAAATTATAAGGGCCAGGCCGCCTGCCGCCCTGACATCTGTTTGACGTTCCGGCGACATTGGCGTGCCGGATCGGTCAGGGTTTGGGTAGTTCTATCGTGAGGTAAGTCGAGAAGGCGTCCCAATCCAGCCATTCCCGGCTGATCGTCTCCGCCCCGGCGGCGATCAGCTCGTCGCATCCCGCCGCGCTGTGGGCCACGGTGAACACGCGCCGCCCCTGCTTCCAGGCTCGCCGCGCGGTGTTCAGGCTGCCGCTGTCCTTTTCGGCCTCGACCACGATCACCGCCTTGCTCAGCCCGCTGGTGATCCGGTTGCGGGCGACCAGGTTTTGGGGGGAGACTTTGGCGGAAGGGTGGACTTCGGCCATCACCACGCCCCGCTTGGCGATCACCCAGGCCATCTCGCGGTTGCGGTGGGGATAGACGTTGCCCAGCCCCGAACCGAGCACGGCGAACGTCCGCCCCCCGGCGTCGAGCGCTCCCTGGTGTGCGGCGGTGTCGATCCCGATCGCCAGCCCGCTCACGATCGTCCACTGGCGACAGGCAAGCTCGTAGCCGAGCTGGTAGGCCAGGTCTTCCCCCAGATCGCTGGGGGTGCGTGTCCCGACGATCGCCACTGCCTTTTTGTCCTGCTCGGTGAACGCGCCCCGCATGAAGAGCACCGGCGGTGCGTCGTCGCAGCCCAGCAGATTGGACGGATAAATCGGTTCCTCCCAGGTCACAACCTGGATGCCCACCCGCGCCATACGAACCAGGTCGGCCTCGACCTGGCGCATGTCGATGGCGTGGATCGCCTCTGCCGTCTGCGGCCCGATTCGTGGCACCTGGGTCAGCTCGTCGGTGGAAGCCGCCAGGGCGGCCTCCAGGCTGCCAAACTGGGCCAGCAGGCGCGTGATCGTCTTGCCACCGATCCGGGCAGTGGTAGCCAGAGCGACCCAGTGCGCCTTGTCGTTCAAGTCTCGACGTCTTTCAGTTTCATCGTGAGGTACAGCACTGGCTCCACCCCACGCCCCATGTCGAGGATGGTCTGGTAGGCGTCCTGGAACCCCAGGCGGCGGTACAGGTCCAGTGCCCGCACGTTGGAGAGCACCGCGCCGATCTCGACCTCCCGGATGCCGTGCTCGCGGGCGATGTTCAACAGGGTCTCGATCAGCGCCGTGCCGACCCCGTGCCCGCGCCACCCCTCGCTGACGATCAGGTCGCTGATCTCGGTGCGCCTGCCCCACTGGGTCAGCTGCCCGTAGCCGACGATCTGCTCGCCGATCTGCGAGACGACCCCCCAGGCCCGCCCCAGCTCGTGGCGTTTGATCAGCCGGGAGAGGTGGCTCTGGATGTCGTTAAACGCTCGCTCCGGCCAGCAGGCGAGTTGCAATAAGTAGGCGTCGTTGATCTTTACCGGTCGCAGGTGGATGTTGAGGTTCATGTTCATCGGTCACTCAATCAGCATCGCGTCGCCGAACGAGTAGAAACGGTAGCCCGCCTGTTGGGCTTCCCGATAGGCGCTGAGGATCAGCTCTCGCCCCGCCAGGGCGCTCACCAGCATCAGCAGTGTTGAGCGCGGCAGGTGGAAGTTGGTGATCAGCGCGTCGACCGCGCGGAAGCGGTAGCCAGGCCGGATGAATAAGTTAGTCGGCGCGTCGAAGGCGGCCACCGGTCGCCACGCGCAAGCCTCGCCCCCCGGCGCGTAAGGATCGTCGATCCCGGCGCTGCGCAGCGCGGCGGTCTCCAGGACGCGCACGCTGGTGGTGCCCACCGCGACGATCCGGCCTCCGCTCAGCTTGGCCTGGTTGATCGTGTGCGCGTCTTCGCTGCTCAGGGTCGCGTGCTCGCTGTGCATCCGGTGATCCGCGATCTCGTCGGTTCGCACGGGCTCGAAGGTGTCCAGCCCGATGTGCAGCGTGCAGTAGGCCAGCTTGATCCCCCGCCGGGTGAGGCCGATCAGCAGGTCCGGCGTGAAGTGTAACCCCGCCGTCGGCGCGGCTGCCGATCCCGGCTCGCGGGCGTAGATCGTCTGGTAGCGCTCCGGGTCGGCCAGCGGCTCGTGGATGTAAGGCGGCAGTGGGATTTCTCCCAGCGAGGCCAGCAGCGGGCCGATCGGCGCGTCAAAGCGTACCACGCGCTCTGCCCGATCGCCAACTGCGATCACCGTTCCCTCGACGGTGGCCTGATCATCTCCGTTGAAGATCAGCCGCGTGCCTTCCTCGACCCGCTTCCCACCGACGATCCCGCGCCAGGTCCGCTCGCCCTCGCGGCGCAGCAGCAGCAGCTCGACCTGCCCGCCGCTCGGCACCTTGCGCCCGTGCAGACGGGCGGGGATGACGCGGGTCTGGTTCAGCACGAGCACGTCGCCCGGCTCCAGGTAGTCTCCGATGTCCCGGAAGCGGCGGTGCTCGGTGCGCCCCTCGGCCCGGTGCAGCACCAGCAGCCGGGCGGAGTCACGCGGTTCTGCCGGAGTTTGGGCGATTTGCTCCGCTGGGAGGTAGTAATCAAAATCGGCGGTTTTCACGGTCAGCGGTTGAGTATTTTGACGATAACGTTAAGCACGATGGTCAGGATGATGCTGAGTAGCAGGGAGCTGATGATCGGCACGAAACAGGTCAGCCGCCCGTCAGGGCTCTGAATCCGAATGTCGCCGGGCAGGCTGCCCAGCCGGTCGAGGCCCGGAATTTTCCCCAGCAGGAACAAGAGTAGACCCAGCGCCGCGATTCCCAGCCCCACGATGATCAGCCAGCGGCCAAATGTGTCTAGTTGGAACATGGTGTAGAATCTGTCCCGAATTCTATCTGGCGGACACCGGATAGGGATTTCTTAGGCTGAGATTATAACACTTCGCTTGAGTGTATCCTACCGTTTCCGCTGTCCGCAGCCAGCCAGACGGTGAAGGTCGAGCCTTTGCCGGGAGCACCCTCGCTCTCGACCTCGATCACCCCGCCGTGCCGCTCGACGATCTCTTTGGCGATAGCCAGCCCCAGGCCGGTGCCCGGCACGTTCAGCTCGGCGGCGGCTTTCCCGCGGGCGAAGCGTTCGAAAATCTGCCCGCGGTCTTCGCCGTCGATGCCTAGCCCGGTATCGGAGACGCTAAGCCCGACCCACGGCGGGCTGTTTCCCTCGTTCAGACGTGTGTTCACCGCGATCTGCCCTCCCGGCGGGGTGTAGTCGAAGGCGTTTGTCAGCAGGATGCTGACCACCCGTGTGATTAGCGCCTGGTCGGCTTTCACCGGCGGCAGCCCGGCGGCTCCCTCAAAGCCCAGGGTGAGCTGCTTCTCCTGGGCCAGCAGTTGCCGGTCGGCCACCAACTGGCCTGCGATGACGTTCAGATCGGTCGGGGCGAACCGGTAGACCTGTTCGTGGTGCAGACGCGAGAGGAACAGGAGATGCTCGACGATCAGTTGCAATCGGTCGGTTTCGCGCGTCAGCCGTTCCAGGTAGATTTCCTTTTTCTCTGGATTCTGCCCCAGAAGCTCGTGGTGGAGCTTGATGTTCGTGATCGGCGTGCGCAGCTCGTGCGAGACGTTTGAGACAAACGCTTCCTTCATTCGCTGGAGGTCTTTGCGCTCGGTGATGTCGCGCATCAGGGCGATCATCAAACGCTGCCCGTCGATGTCGGTGATCGAAGCCGATATCTCACAGAGCCGCTCATCGCCTGACCGGGTCAGGTAGGGTAGGTCGTCCGTCCAGCCTATCGTCTTCTGCAAGACCCGCGGGGGTTGGCGTTGGCGATTCCCCCATCTGCCAGATCGATCACCAGGATCGCGTCGTTCGAATAATCGAAAATCCGCCGGAAGTGTTCTTTCTGCGGCGCAGCGCCCCTTCGGCGCGCTTGCGCTCGGAGATGTCACGCAGGATGGCGAGGAATGTGCTCTTTCCCTGGGTGGTTACCCTGGCAATAGAGGCTTCGGCGGGGAACTCGCTGCCGTCTTTGCGCCGCCCGGTGATCTCCTGCCGCCTGTCCATCAGGCGCGACTGATCGCCAGAACTGGCGAAAGTCTCGATGTGTTTCTGATGAGCGTTGACGAGCGAGTGGGGGATCAAAATGTCGAGCGGTTGGCCGATGGCTTCACGGGCGCTGTAACCGAAGATTTGCTCCGCACCTCGGTTGAAGCGCACAATGCGCTGTTGATCGTCGATCATGATGATAGCGTCGATACTGATGTCAAGCAGGGTTTCGATCCAGGGTTGTTCTGAGTGGCTGCGTTGCCTGTCCGTCACATCAGTCATATTATGTCGGCTCTCAACCAGAAACTGTTTGTCGATTTGCATTAACCGATTATACACACGTGCCGTCAGCAGGCCACGATATATAACAGGTTTGTATCCCTTACTTCCATCCTGGCCGATCGGCCCCAAACGTTTGGCCCCGCTACTGCGCCCTGCTCGTGATTGTTGTCAGCGGGCCGTAGACGTATCCCCCCCGCCCGTTAAAGTCGATCATATTCCAGCCGCCGGATTGGCCGCGCACGCCGTAAAGCGTCCCTGGGCGTATCTGGCCGATGATAGCGTGGGTCAGGCCGGGGCCAGTGCGCACGTTCACGGTCGTGTTCGCTTCTAGCGTCAGCCCGGTCGGTGTGCCAGTGGTGCCCCCATTGTTGGCGACCAGCGCCGCGTCGTCCCAGTAGACGTTGTTGACCGCCGCGGGCCACATAAAGGTCGTGTAGGTGAACACCGTCACGTACTCGCCCTGTGCCCGCGCGTCGACCAGCAGTTGTTCGTAGTGATCGTAAATACGGTAATCCTGCGACCACACGATATTCGGGCTGGCCCAGAAAGTGCCACCTGTCGGGTCGATGCCGACCTTCATGGTGGGCGGGTTGACGCCCAGCCCATAAGTGCTGTCGTGGCTGTCCCCGCAGTCGCTGCCTCCACCGTCTAACGGTTTGCAGAAGGTCGCCCAGGCATGGCCGTAAATGGTAAAACGCAGGTCGGCGTTGGCGGGCACCCTCACCCGCTGGTAAACGCCCGCCGCCCACAACACCGAGGGGCGGAAGATTTGCTGCGCCGCATTGCCTGAGTGGACGCGGAACGGGTCGCGGCTGATCGGGGCGATGTCGTATTCCGGCGCGGCGTAGGCAGCCCCTTCGTCGTTATACCACCACGGGCTCCACCCTTCCGCGATGTGGCCGCCGCCCTCGTCGGTTCTGTAAAGTGGATAGTCGTACTGCCCCTCCGGCGTGACAAAGGGTTCAAACCCGGGGTTCACGAGCAGGTTATCCGCCTGCTGGGCATAAGCGGCAGGCGGCCCTGGCAGGCTCGCCAGGACGCCGACGATAAAGGTCAGCGCCAACAGCCGGGCCCAGATGATGGTAGATTGACGCTGCATATCAGCCTCCCTGTCTTAACGTAACCACCTCAGCCGGTCGAAGCCTGGCGATAGATCGCCTCCACCCGTGGGATGATGCCCGGCCAGTCGAAATGCTCCGACACGAGCATCGCGCCCTGTTTGCCCAGCGTCTCGGCGCGTGGGGCGTCGTGCAGCAGCCCGACGACCGCCCCGGCGAACGACTCCGGCTCGTCGGCCAGCAGCAGGTGCCGCCCATCCTCCACCGGGAGGCCCTCCGCCCCAATCCGTGTGCTGACGATCGCCTTGCCCATCGCCATCGCTTGCAGCAGCTTGAAGCGCGTTCCGCTGCCCATCCGCAGCGGTGTGACGTACAGGTCGGCCTCGCGGATGTAGGGCCGGATGTCGGGCACCTCGCCCGTGATCGTGATCCCTCGCCGCTCGCGCAGCGGGTCGAGGCGCGGGTGGGGGTGCATCCCGACGATCACGAGATGCGCCTCCGGGATCGCCTCCTGGATGTGAGGCAGGATCGCCTCGGCGAACCACAGCGCCGCGTCCACGTTCGGACGAAAATCCATTTTACCAGTAAATACCAGCGCGGGGTGGGGTAAGTTAACCGGTGGCAGGTCGGTTTCCCGGTAGTGAGCGACCTCGATCGCGTTGGGGATGACGGTGACCGGCGTCTCGTGGCGCAGCAGGCGCAGCTTGTCCGCGTCGGACTGCGAGCAGGCCAGGATGTGCCCCACCGCGCGGCAGGGGGCC
>JARRJX010000203.1:0-4839 GCA_037388645.1 Chloroflexota bacterium | reverse complement strand
CAGCGAGCCGCCGCTGCCACCGCCGCAGGGGCCGTATTGCAACGAACCACCGCTGCCACCCCCGCATGGACCGTACTGAGTCATCTGCCCGTTCATGTATTTACTCCTTGTTAGTGAGTAGGTGAATAACCATCACAACACTAAGGTAACCCTTAGTGCTATACAGACTGCTTACCAAACAAAAAAATCGTCTTTTTGGGCGACGATTTCTTTGCTGGCAGCGTTATTCGATTGGTAGATGTTAGTCTGACATCAATGAAGCAGTTTCTTGACGAGACGCTCCGTTTCGTCCGAGGGGACCACCCCCAGCTCATCCCATAACCGTTGTCTCATCCCCTGATAGTGGCTGAGAACCTGGTTAGTCTGTCCGAGTGCTACGTAGCACTTGAGGACTTCACGGTGTACGTCTTCGCGATATGGATCTTCGTCAAGAACGCGCATAAACGCGTCGATGGCTGCCCTGAGATCGTTGCGGGCCCTGGCGCAGTAGCCCAGGCTGACCAGCGCCTCTATGTAGAGGTCGCGCAATCCCTGGCGCTGCGCAAGCACCCATTCTTCATCTACTGACGGTAAAAAATCGCCACGATAAATTTCTGTAGCCCTGCGCCACAGATGCTCGGTGCGGGCATCGTGGTAGGGCAATGGACGTGCCTGATCGGTCAGGTTCTGTAGCTCCAGTGCGTCGCAAGTCACCTCCAGGTTAGGGTTGATCAGGTAATCTTCATCCTCGAACAGGATCACGTTCTTGCCCAGCGCCTGCCGTGCACGATGGAGCGTGGTGTGGAAGGTGCGCCGCAGCTGGGCATCAGAGTTATCCGGCCAGAAAACTAAACCCAGTTCTTCACGTTTGTGCGGCCCTTTAAAGAACAGATACAAAAACAGCATCTTGGAAGTTGAGGACCGCCACTCGGTCGATGTCACCGGGATGCCATCACGCTCGACCTGCTCCTGGCCCAGGGTCAGGATACGTAGACTGTAGGTGTCCTGGTCGGCATGGCTTTCCCGCCGCCCGTTGCTGGAGGCCAGCCGGACACGCGCCTGTCGCAGCTGGTCCAGGTCTTCGTAAAGGTTGGGAGAGTCCTGGCTGATGCTCCCGTTCACGAACTCCTTTAATAGAGGTGAGTGTTCGATCTCCGCTGCAAGCGGCTGTGCGCTGCCGATCTCCTGGGCGACTTCTTGTGCACGCTGCAGATAGCTCCCGGCTGATTCCTTGTCGGCATTGAGTAGCGAGGTCAAGGCGCACACACCCAACACCCCGATCATCTCAAAGCGCGCGCCCTGCTTGTGTAAATCTTCCACTATATTTTCTAAATGGTCAAGTGCCTCTTTGATTTCCCCCTGGTAAGCGCGGGCAGCCCACAGGGCGGCCTCTGCCATGCTGTGCTCAAACGCGATGTCGTGCACGGCGGCGACCTCGGCGGCTTCCTGCGCGACCAGGATGGCCTCTTCGATCTGCCCCTCCCAGCGGCGCAGCGTGGCCCCGCTGGTCAGGATCGCGCTGTGTAAGTTCGGCTCGCCGTCGACAGGGAGCAGTTGGAGCGCCCGGTCGTGCAGGCGTCGCGCTTCCTCGAATAGGCCCAGGTCGCGCTTGAGGTCGCCCAGGCTCCACAGCAGGTAGCATTCGGAATGCCGGTATTGAAAACCGGCGATGACCTCAAGCCCTTCCTCCAGTGTGGCGAGCGCCTGGCGGTAGTCGCTGCGCTGGTGGAGGTAGTAGCCCAGGTTGTTGAGGGCCAGCGCCATCGCGCTCGCCCCGCCCATGTTGCGGCGCAGGGCGACCACCTCGTGCAGGCATGCTCCGGCGTCGTCCAGACGCCCCAGGCGCGTATAAGCTAGGTGCAGGTCTTGCAGCAGGTGGGAGAGCGACGAGCGCAGCCCGACCGCCCGGTGCAGGGCCAGGGCCTCCTCCAGGTATTCGACGCTGGCGGTGACGTCCCCCAGGCGCAGGTAGGCCAGGCCGATGATGCGCAAGGCCCGCCCGCGCACCTCGGCCAGATGCGAGGACAACAGCTGCGCCGCCTGCTCGATCGCCTCCTGGTAGTCCCCTTTTTGCAGGCTGATCCGCGCTCGCTGGAGCCGCACTTTGGCGATGCCCAGCTCCTCGCCGCGCTTGGTGAACTCAGCCATCGCCCTTTCCAGCTCGTCCTGGGCGGCCTGGTAATCGTACCGGTCGGTGAGCACCATCGCGCATTCAAAGGATAACTGGGGAGCGCGCGCGCCGACTTCCCGCAGGCGGGCGCTCCAGTTGAGCAGAGTCTCGAATTTGCCCTGCACGAAATAGGCACCCGTCGCCCACTCGGCGATCTCCCCGGCCCGGTCCAACCGGCCCGCCGATACATAATGGTTAAACGCGCTGTCGATGTCATCCCGCTCTTCGAACCAGCGGGCGGCCCGCAGATGCAGGTCGACGTAGCGGTCGGGTGCAGTTCGCCTGAGCTGCTCCTGGAGGAAATCCCGGAACAGGGTGTGATAGACCAGCTTGCCCGACACCCTGGAAACGAACAGGTTGCGGTTTTGAACCGCCGCCAGCCAGCGCGCCCCGCCGGACATGCCCAGGATGGACGAGCACCACTCAGGGGTCAGTTGTTTGAGCGTAGAAGAGGTGAGCAGGAAGTGTTTGAGGTCGGGAGGCTGCGCCTTCAGCATCGAATCGGCCAGGGAGGCGAACAACGCCTCCGGCCCGGCGCCGCCCTTCAGCAGCGATCCGGCCATCCCCGCCGGGAGGGGCTGCAAGGCGAGCATGATCCCGGCGGGCCAGCCCTCCAGGCGGGTGGCAAGCTCGTCGATCTGGTCGGGTGTCAGGGGGGTGCCGAGCCGTTCGGCCAGCGTCTGGATTTCTTCGTGGCTCAGCCCAAGCTCGGCCTGCCCCAGCGGGAGCACTTCGTTGCGGGCGATCATCTCCGCGAAGGGCAGGGCCGGGACCGAGCGCCCGCTCAGCACCAGGTGGCAGCGGGCTGGCATATGCTCGACCAGCATGCTCAGCCACGTCTCAGCCCCTGGCGCTCCGGTCAGGTATTGGACGTCGTCGAGCACGTAAATCGCGTCCCCGTCCAGGTTCTGGTCCAGGTATCGGGTGACCAGGGTAGCCAGCTCGCCGGGGGGGAGCCCCTCTGAGCGCGAGGAAAGCGCCTCTTTGATTCCGGGTGCGATATCTTCAAGTGCGCTTAGACATTGGTCTTGGAGGTTGGCCGCATCGCGCTGGCGTTCGTCGATCGTGTGCCAGGCCACGGGGTAACGAGCCTGCCGGGCAAACTGGGAGGTTATGGTTGTCTTGCCATAGCCGGGGGCAGCGGCAACCAGCGCTACCCGATACTGTGTGATACCGTTTAGTGTAGCAATAAGCCGTGGCCGCTCAATGACGCCCAGCGTAAGGGGGATATTGTTCGCGCGTTGTCGGTTAGACTGAGCCATTGGCGTGTTAAAGTCGTTTGTCCCTGGAGACGATTCCACGATGCTAATACCTATTATACATAAGATTCACTCTCGTACTTGTACTTGTATAGATAAGTGACGGATAGGTGCAGAACGTACCAGGTTATTGACCTGCCCTATTTGCTGTACCCCGAACTACAGCGGCGGGTTCAAGAGGAGTGGCCTTCGTCGACTGTTGCCGGGCAGTCGCGCAGCCAGGTTTTTGACTGGGATGTTCTCAGGTGAACCCATGCTGACCCGATAAGTAACAAGTTTGAGGTCGGCATGGCAGGTGATCAGGCCACTTTGGCATATGATCATCCTGTCGCTGATCCCGATCCACCCATATATTCATACTATATATTAACTTACCTCTTTCGCTTTACCAACCAGAAATGTCTGGAAGGCGTCGGCATTCCACGTCGGTGATACAATCTCTGGTTTTGCAGTTTCCAAGACCGTCATCTAAACTATTATCACCACATCTTAATGAAGACGTGCTCAGCACGGTTAATTTTCTATCGGAGACCATAATCATGGCAGTCAGCACCGCACAACATGTCGTCGGTGTTCGTTTTCAAAGGATCGGTAAGCTTTATCACTTTGATGCTACCGCTTTCCCGGAGATCGCGCCGGGCGATTTTGTGATCGTCGAGACGCGGCGCGGGCGGCAGCTCGGACAGGTGATGGGTCAGGTGCCCCACGAGCAGGTTGAGGAGAAATCACTGAAGCCGGTCAAGCGGCCCGCCAACGCGCGAGACTTGATGATGCGCCGCCTCTGGGAGGCCAAAGAGGTCGAGGCCCTGATCGTCTGCCGCGAGCAGGCCGCCTCCCTGGGTGGGCTGGAAGGAATTAAGTTCGTCAAGGCCCAGTACAACTACGACGGCAGCCTGTTGGCTTTCCTGTACACCGCCGAGGAGGACAACCCGAACACCAACGCGCTGCGCAAGCGCCTGGAAAAGGAGTTCCGCACGCGGATCGAAATGCGCCGCATCGGGGCGCGTGACGCGGCCAAGCTGTTAGGTGAGTATGGGGCATGCGGCGCGCCGCGCTGCTGTTCGACCTTCCTGACCGATTTCAGCCCGATCTCGATCAAGATGGCGAAGGCGCAGGGGATCTCGCTCAACCCCTCCGAGATCACCGGCATGTGCGGGCGGCTGCGCTGCTGCCTGATCTATGAATACGAGCAGTACGTGGAGGCCACCAAGAACCTGCCCAGGCGGAATAAGTGGATCGGGACGCCGCACGGCGAGGGCAAGGTGATCGACCGCAACCCCCTGGAGCAGACCGTCACCGTCGTCGTCGAGGAGAAACGGCACCAGGTGCATCGGGACGACATCGTCCCGCTTGAGGAGCTGCGCGCCCTGGAAGAGAAGGCGCGTAACGGCTGCGTCCGCGAGGGGATGGCCGGGCCGTGCGAATGCGGGG
>JARRJX010000202.1:0-9680 GCA_037388645.1 Chloroflexota bacterium | reverse complement strand
GTAGATCAGCCCCAGGCTGCGCTTCACCTCCGGCATGTGGGCGGGCACCTCCTGCTTCTTGACCGCCATCACCAGCGCCTCCGTCCCCCGGCCCAGCGCCTCCGCCGCGCGGGCCGAGCCTTCGCCCAGCAGGTCGCCAAAGCCCTCGCGCCTCGCGATCTGCCCGGTCAGCGCGACCATCGAGGCGGCGTTGCCCCAGGTCAGGTCGAGGCCGCCCGTGTCCTCTGGGCCGATCAGCCCCGCGTTGAAGCAGTCGAAGGCCCAGGCGACCGTCGCCCCGCAGGAGATGGTATCCATCCCATACTGGTTGCAAATTTGAATCGCGGCGGCGATTGCCTCCAGGTTGTCGATCCCGCAGTAGGAGCCGAAGGTCGCCAGCGTCTCGTATTCCGGGCCGCCGTAGCGCGGCTCGGCCAGGAAGTCACCCTCGCTCACCTCGACCACGCGCTTGCAGCGCACCGTGCAGGCGTAGCAGGTGTCGCGCTTCTGGAGGATGGTGTCGGCCATCCGCTCCCCGCTGATCGCCTCTGCCCCGTCGAACACGCCGCTGGCCCAGTTGCGGGCGGGCAGGCCGCCGCTCTCCTGCTGGACCAGCACCGTCTCGGCAGTGCCGTACAGGCCCATCGTGTAAACATCCGAATCGGCGAAGTTCCCCGACCCCCAGCGGGCCAGCTCGTTCAGCCCCTTCTTATCGGCCAGCGGCGGGCGGTCTTTGCCCCGCACCGCAATCGCCTTGAGGTTCTTCGATCCCATCACCGCGCCCATGCCGGTACGCCCGTGGGCGCGGTTGCTCATGCTCATGATCGCGGCGAAGCGCACGCCCTGCTCGCCCGCCGGGCCGACCTGGAGCACTTCGATCTTCTGGTCGCCCAGCTCCGCCTTGAGCGCGTCCTCTGCCTCGCCCGTGATCTTGCCCCACAGGTGCGAGGCGTCGCGCAGCTCGGCCTCGCCGTCGTGAATCCAGAGGGAGACTGGACGCGCCGCCCGCCCCTTTATCACGATCGCGTCGAACCCGGCGAATTTCATCTCGGCGGGGAAGAACCCGCCCGACTGCGAATCGCCCACCGCGCCAGTCAGCGGGGAGCGGGCGACCGCCGTCAGGCGGCTCTGGCCGGAGATCGGCGCGCCGGTCAGCACACTCAGGGCGAAGGTGAGCACGTTCTCCGGGCCGAGCGGGTCGACTCCGGGTGAGGTGCCCTTGAGCAGATAGTACGCGCCCAGCGCGCTGCCGCCCATGTAGAAGCGGTAGAACGCTTCGGGCGGGGTCTCAACTTCCAGCGTGCCCGCCGTCAGGTCGACGTGCAGGATTCTGCCGTGGTAGCCATTGGGCATCGTAGCACCTCTCTATGGGGTCTTTTTCGGGCGTTGGAACACGCCCCCACCGGCGAACTTTTCGTTCGCTACAGCCCCCGAACGGGGGCTGTCAGAGTGCGGATGCACTCCGGTGGGGGCGCACGTCACCCCGCGACCGCCTTGACAGCGCCCTCGAACCGCTCCAGCGTGTCGGCCACGTCCGCGTCCGAGAGTGTGTAGCACAGGAACCACGGCTCGCGCCCGTCGGCGTCGGGCAGCGGGCCGCCGCCCTGGGCCATCTCCATCACGATCTCTTCGTACAGGTCGCCGTCGCCGGTCAGGTACCCCCGGAAGTCGGTGGGGGCTTCCTCCGTGCCCAGCATGATGCCGAACATCGAGGGCACACCCAGCACGCAGTGCGGGATGCCCAAGTCGCTCAGAATCTCACCGATCCCGCTCATCAGCCCCCTGCCGCGCTGGTTGATCGTCTCGTGGATCGGCTCGCGCTCCAGGATCGCCAGGGTGGCCGCCGCCGCCGCGACCGCAACGCCGTTCGCCACGTAGGTGCCGCCCTGCGCCACCCGGCCCGGCTCGATGCTCATCATGACCTCCCGCTTGCCGCCGATCGCGGCGACCGGGAAGCCGTTGCCCATCGACTTGGCGAAGGTGCTCAGGTCGCCGTGCACGCCGAATAACTCCGCCGCCCCGCCTTTGGCGATACGGAAGCCGGTCTTGACCTCGTCCATGATCATCACGATGCCGTGCTCGTCACACAGCGCCCGGATCCGCTCCAGGAAGCCCGGCTGGGGCATGATGCCCGCCGCGTTGCCCAGCATCGGCTCGACCAGCACCGCGGCCAGCTCGAACCAGTGCTCCTTGATCGTCTTCTCCAGCATCTCGAAGTCGTTGAAGGGCAGGTTGAACACGTACTGGCCGATGTCCCTGGGAATCCCGGCGGACATCACCATGTTGGTCGGGCTGCGACGCGGGCCGATCCCTCCCAGGTTGGCCGAGGCGGTCGAGAACAGCACGTAGTCGTGCATGCCGTGGTAGCAGCCCTCGAACTTGATGAACTTCTCCCGGCTGGTGTAGGCGCGAGCGATGCGCAGCGCGTGCATCGTCGCCTCGGTGCCAGAGTTGGCGAAGCGCACCATGTCCACGCTGGGGCACATCCGCACGATGCGCTCGGCGGCCTCGATCTCCTTCTCGGTCTGCCAGGCAAACACCGTCCCCTTGCGCATCGCCTCGTTGACCTGCTCGACCACCTCCTCGTAGCCGTGGCCCAGGATCACCGGGCCGAAGCCCAGCCGGTAGTCGATGTAACGGTTGCCATCGAAATCCCAGAGGTACGTCCCCTCTCCACGCTCGATGACTAACGTGTCGTCCGGCCCCCAGTAGCGGAAGTTGGAGCTTGAGTTTTCATCCCGGTGGGGAGGTGTAGGGACGCCGACCGTTTGACGGATGTCTGGCAGCCGCGTCCCTACCTGGTGACATATGATTATATCCCTGCCTTGCGCGTTAACGCCGCAAGGTGCCGGGCAGACCGCCCTTACTGGGAGGTGATCTCCGTCCAGGCCCGGTCGTAGATTTCCAGGGCATCGCCGAGCGGCTCCAGCCAGTGCAGCTTGGCGAAGACCTCTTCAGGCGGGTAGACCGCCTCGTAGTCCAGAATCTCCTGGTCGATGTACGGGGTGGCGTTCATGTTCGGGGTGGCGTACCACACGAAGTTGGTGTTCGCCCCGGCATTCTCCGGCTGGTTGAGGAAGTCGATCCACTTGAGCGCCCGCTCGTATCGAGCCGGGTCGGCCCCCGCGTCGGCGGTGATGCACAGGTTGTCCACCCACTTGACCGCCCCTTCCCGCGGGATGGCGTAGTCGATGTTCTCGTCCTCCAACTGGGCGGTGAAGATGTCGCCGCTCCAGCCGTGCACCAGCCCGAACTCGCCGGACAGCAGGTTGTCCTCGTAGGAGTCGGAGTCGAAGGCGGCGATGTACGGCTTGATCGCCAGGATCACGTTCTTGGCCTCTTCGATCTGGGCCGCATCGGTCGTGTTGGGGTCGTAGCCCAGGTAGATCAGCGCCGCCCCCAGCGTCTCGCGCGAGTCGTCCAGGAACGAGATGCGCCCGGCGAAGTTCGCCGCCAGGTCTGGCTCGAACAGGTACGACCAGCTATCGGGGGCCTCGTCCCAGTCGTTCCAGTTGAAGCCGATGCCGGTCGTACCCCACATGTAGGGCAGGCAGTGGGCCATGCCGGGGTCGAAGGGCGGGTCGGCGAAGGACGGGTCGATGTCGCCGATGCTGGTGATCTTGCTGTGATCCAGCTCGGCCAGCATGTCCAGATCGATCATCTGGTCTACCATGTAATCCGAGGGCACGATCACGTCGTAGCCTTCCGCGCCGGATTGCAGCTTCGCCAGCAGGTCCTCGTTGCTGGAGAAGGTGTCCTCGATCACCGAGATGCCGGTCTCTTCCTTGAATTTGTCGAACAGCTCCGGCTCGATGTATTCCGACCAGTTGTAGAAGTAGAGCACTTCCTCGCTGTCGCCGCTCGCCGCGGGGCCTCCCCCGCAGGCGGCCAGCAGCACCGCTGCGCCAACCAGGAGCAGCCCGACGAATACCAGGTGTCTTATCTTCATCTGTTGTTCTCCTCCACAAAAAAGGGTAAAGCCTTGGCCTTAATAGCATCAGTGTCATGGTTCATTGTCAGCCCATCGCGTCTCCTTTCCCCTGTATCCACAGCGAGAGGATGACCAGCATCAGCGATGCAGCCATCATCAGGGTGGAGATTGCGTTCACTTCGGGAGTGATCCCGGTCTTAACCATTCCATAGATGCGCAGCGGCAGCGTGGTCGAGCCAGGCCCGGAGGTGAAGAAGGTGATCACGTAGTCGTCCAGCGACAGCGTGAAGGCCAGCAGCGCGCCGCCCAGGATGCCGGGCAGCAGCAGCGGGAAGGTGATCCGCCAGAAGGCCTGCCACTCGTTCGCGTACAGGTCGTTGGCCGCCTCCTCCAGCGTCGGGTCGATCGTCGTCATCCGCGAGCGCACCACGATTGCGACGAACGAGATGTTGAACGCGACATGCGAGATGATGATCGTCACGAAGCCCAGCGACATGTGGATCAGCCCGAAGAAGGCGACCAGCATGATCGCCATCGCGATGTCGGGGATGATGATCGGCAGGAACAGCATCGCGTCCAGCGGCGTCCTGCCCCGGAAGCGGTAGCGCTCGATGGCGACCGACACCATCGTGCCGATCACGGTCGAGATCGCCGTCGAGCTAGAGGAGACGATCAGGCTGTTGCGCAGCGCCTGGCCCATCGCCCGGTTCTGGAACAGCTTGTGGTACCATTCGAGCGAGAAGCCCGCCCAGCGCGTCGGGAAGCGCGACCCGTTGAACGAGTACACGATCAGGATCAGGATCGGGCCGTAGATGAACAGGTAAAACAGCAGGGAATAGGCGGAAAGCACGACGTTCCCGATCCGGATCGCCGGGACACCGGGCAGGCGCTCGGCGCGGGATAACGTAGCTTGTTTGCCGGGTGCGACCATAAATGTTTCCTCCTGACCAGGGCTGGCTGTCGGCTTGCACCCCCACCTGGATGACCTCTGGTTGGGATCAAAGGGGAGGGTAATCGACTCCAGCCGCCAGCTCTTCTCCTACTTCATCTCCGCCTCGCGCCGGAGTATCCTGAAATAGAGCACCGTCGCCACCAGCATGATCGCCATCAGGACGAACGAGATGGCCGAGCCGAACGGCCAGTCCTGCGCCCCGCCGAACTGGTCGGCGATGATGTTGCCGATCATGGCCGTCTTGCTGCCTCCCAGCAAGTCGGGCGTGATGTAGGCCCCCAGCGAGGGCACGAACACCAGGATCGACCCGGCGGCGATGCCGGGCGCGGTCAGCGGCAGGATCACCCGCGTGAACACCTTGAAGCGGTTGGCGTATAAATCCTGGGCCGCCTCCAGCAGCGAGAGGTCGAGGTCGACCATGCTCGCATAGAGCGGCAGCACCATCTCGACCGCCCAGCCGTACACCAGCCCGATCACCACTGCGGTGGGCGTGAACAGGAGCGTGAGCGGCTCTTTGAGCAGCCCGCTGCCGAGCAGCAGGTTGTTCAGCGGCCCCTGCCGGAAGAGGAAGAACTTCATGCTGTAGGTGCGCACTACGAAGTTCGTCCAGAACGGGATCATCAACAGCAGGAGCAGCGTGCTGCGGGCGCGCGGCGGCTGGCGCGACATCCAATAGGCGATCGGGTAGCCCATCAGCAGGCAGATCGCCGTCGTCAGGGTGGCGATCACGAACGAGCGCCAGAAAATCTGGATGTACAGCAGGTCGGCGAAGCGGACGTAGTTGCCCAGGTTGAGGGGGAGCGAGATGCCGACCGGGATTTTCTTCGTCAGGAAGCTGTAGACCAGGATCACCAGCAGCGGCAGCATGAAGAACACGATCAGCCAGAACAGGGTAGGGGCAAGTAGCACCCGCAGGAAGGTGCGCTCGCGCTGGTTGCGTACTTCGCGGCTCATGATAATCGCTCCTTCTCCCCGCGCGCCGCCCTCATTCGGTCAGCACCAGGGCGTGGGCCGGGTTCCAGGCGACGCCGATCTCGCCTCCCTCCCGCACCTGGCCCATCCGGCTGGGGTCGATGTTCTGTTCGCGGATCACCACCTCGGTGCGCGCGCTCAACTGCACGATGTAGCGGGTGTCCGTCCCGATGTAGATTACCTCTTTGACCTTCCCTTTGACCATGCCCTCTGCTTCCAGGTTGAACTTCTCCGGGCGGATGACGACCGTCACCGCCTGGCCGGGCTGGACGTGCCCGTCGCTGGTCGCCTGGACGTGCACCTCGCTGTCGACCAGCACGGTGATCAGCGCCCCTAACACGTCGATCACCTCGCCCTCCAGGAAGTTGGTCTCCCCGATGAAATCGGCCACGAAGCGGGTGGTGGGGTGCTCGTAAATCTCGTAGGGCGTGCCGACCTGGAGCACGCGCCCGGCGTCCATCACCGCGATCCGGTCGGACATCGTCAGCGCCTCCTCCTGGTCGTGCGTGACGTAGATGAAGGTGATGCCCACCTGCGCCTGGAGCGCCTTCAGCTCAAGCTGCATCGCCTTGCGCAGCTTCAGGTCGAGCGCGCCCAGCGGCTCGTCGAGCAGCAGCACTTCGGGCCGGTTGACCAGCGCCCGCGCCAGCGCGATGCGCTGCTGCTGCCCGCCGGAAAGCTGCCGGGGGCGGCGCTTCGCCATGTCGGGCAGCCGCACCATCGCCAGCGCCTCTTCGACGCGCGGCCCGATCTGCTCTTTGGGCACGCCGCTCATCTCCAGCCCGAAGGCCACGTTCTTCTCGATCGTCATGTGGGGGAACAGCGCGTAATTCTGAAACACCGTGTTGACCGGGCGCTTGAAGGGCGGCGTCTGGCGCATCGGCTTGTCGTGGATCAGGATGCCTCCCTCGCTGGCCGTCTCCAGCCCGGCGATCATTCGCAGCGTGGTGGTCTTGCCGCAGCCAGAGGGGCCGAGCAGCGAGAAGAACTCGCCATCTTTGATGCGCAGGTTGATGTCGTCGACGGCGACGATCTCCCCAAAGCGCTTGGTCACGTTGGACAATTCGACCGCTGTCTCTGCCATTGGCTCGTTCCTCCCGCGCTGCATGTGGGGGGCTTAGGTTGCCTCCCCCCAGCGATATGACAGCTTGTAGAGCTTGAGAATCATGAAAGTCTGCGTCCGGATGATGCCCGGTATCTTCTGGAGGTTGTCGTTCAGGAACTGGACCAGGTGATCCTGGTCCCGGCAGTACACCTCGACAAACAGGTCGAACTCGCCGGAGGCCATGAACAGGTAGCTGACCTCCGGGAAGCTGGCGATCTGCGCGGCCACGTCGTCGATCAGCCCCGACCGCACCGTCACGCCCACCATCCCCGCCGCGTCCCAGCCCAGGTACTTCGGGTCGGCGATGCCTACCACCTGAAACATCTGGTCGCTGACCAGCCGCTTCATCCGCTGTCGTACGGTGCCCTCCGAGACGCCGATCTCCGCGGCGATCTCGGTAAACGGCTTACGACCATCGATCTGCAAAAGCCGAATGATGGCGCGGTCGATCTCGTCCGGTGGTTGAATGGGCACCTGGCAGCTCCTACCGGGGGCTTGGCCGAGCGTTTGCCGTGTTTCGTAACCAGTATACCATGTGTTTTTCGATGAGGAAATATGCTAGAATGGGAGGTAGTCTTATGGCGCTACAGGTAGGTTTTTATGGTTTCCTCACGCCTTCCAGTCGATTCTCCCTTCATCCGGCGCTGCCTGCAATGGGCGCGCTGGAGCAGCTCAGGGTATGTTGTGGCGGGACTATAAATTGTTCCCGTAGGGACGGCGACCGCTGGCGGTCGTAATGCCGTATCCCTGCGTCTTCAGCATTTCAACCCCCTACCCACCAAAGGAGAAACCCATGCGCGCGTTGGTATTGGGCGGCGCGGGCGCGGTCGCCAAAGAGACGACCCGCGACCTGTCTGCATTCAGCTCGTTCGACGAGATCGTGGTGGCGGATGGCAACGTGGACGCCGCCCAGGCTATCGTGGAGCCGCTCGACGATTCTCGGATCACCGTCATCGGGTTCGACGCGAACGACTCCCACGGGATGCGAGACCTGTTCCCCGGCTTCGACGTGGTGATCAACGGCCTGCCCTTTAAGTACGACCTGATCGTCAACCAGATGTGCGTCGAGACCGGCGTCAATGGCCTCGACCTGTCCAGCGACGACGCCCAGTTCGCCATGCACGAGGAGGCGAAGGGCAAGGACATGATCTTCGTGCCCGGCGTGGGCGCGACTCCGGGCATCACCAACGCCCTGGCCGCCAGAGGGGTGAGCAAGCTGGATCGGGTTGACTCGGTCCAGATTTCCTTCGCCGCCTTCCGCTGCCTGGCCCCCGCCCCCGGCCTGCTGACCACCACCATCTGGGAGTTCGACCCGGACGAACCGGCCCGCGAGGAGACCTACTTCCAGGATGGGACGTGGGTGCCCGCCCCACCGCTGAGCGGCGAGCGCCGGGTGCGCTTCCACAGCCAGATCGGCGAGCAGCCCGTCTACTTCGTCCCCCACGACGAGGCGTTCAGCCTGCCCGCTTCCTACCCTACCCTAAAGCACGCCAGCGTGCGCGGCTGCTTCCCGCCCCACGTGATGAACATGATGCGCACCTTCAAGGAGGCCGGTATGCTGGGCACCGCGCCGCTCGACGCGCTGGGCGGGCGTGCGCCGGTCGAGCTGGCGCGCGAGCTGCTGCTGGCGCTGCCCTGGTCGAAAGAGAACCCGGTCTGGGCGTATGGACTGGTGGTTGAGGTGGAGGGGGAGAAGGACGGCCAGCGAACCCGCCTGACCTACCGCACTGACCACCCGCCGCAGGACGAGTGGGGCGGGTCGAGCGCGTATTATAAGAACGTCGGCATCCCGCTCTCGATCGGCGGCCAGCTGATCGCCGAGGGGGCGGTGACCGTGCGCGGCGTGCTGCCGCCGGAGGTCGCCATGCCCACCGCTCGCTTCCTGGACGAGATCGCCCGGCGCGGGATCACCTACGAGGAGGAGGTCGAGTCGCTGTAGCGCGCGCGATAGAAGAATATGCGCGGGGTCGGCTGACATCCGATCCCGCGCATATCGTTTTTATCTGCCTTTCGGCTGGACGGCGCGCCCTAGAGCAGCATCGCCCGCCGCCTCGGGCCGGTTAGCTTACACGCGGATGATGCGCCGCCGGCTGAACAGCCCGACCACCAGCGCGAGCAGCGCGGAGCCGATGATCGACCACACGACAGGGAACGACTCTCCCCCCACGCTGACCGCCAGAATGTCCGGCAAGCCAAGCATGCGCGCCAGCCACAGGCCGATCAACGCGCCGACAAACCCAATCGCCCCCGACATCAGAAATCCGCCGAACGAGTACCCGGCCAACGCCTGGCCGATCGCGCCCGCCACAGCGGCAATCAGCAATAGCAGTCCAAAATCCAGCAATGTCATTTTTCGTCTCCTTCTATCCTACTACGTCCCTTGAATACATACCTCTATTTTTTATTTTACAGACTGGTTTCTAAGAAAACTCTAAAAAACAGGTAAATATTATCAAAGTTCTACAGCCTGAGAGTGGGTCTGGGAGGATTGTGCAGCGGCGGTGGATGGATGTATGTATGGGAGGCTCGCCCGGCGCGGGATCACGTATGAAGAGGAGGTCGAGGCGCTCTAGGGCGCGCGGCTGTTCGAGGTAAGATCGACGATCCCCCATCCGGGCGCGCCTGGGTGGGGGATTTACAGTTAGATTCGAACCATTAAACTAATATGTGAGTATTTAGTTCAATCGTAAGCTCAACTATTGATTTGTCAATGCCCAATATATATCCAATTTACAATCTGT
>JARRJX010000201.1:0-5286 GCA_037388645.1 Chloroflexota bacterium | reverse complement strand
GGATGCGCCCTCCGGGACGGCGCTGGCGCTGGGCGCCGCCGTGGCGCGGGCCCGGGGCCTTGATCCGCAGGCCGCCGCGGTCATCGGGCGGCAGGGCCCCGGGGAGCGGCAGGCAGGCTCCATCGGCTATGCCAGCCTGCGCGCCGGCGACGTGGCCGGGGAGCACACCGTGGTCCTGGCGGGCCCCGGGGAGCGGCTGGAACTGTCCCACCGGGCCACCGACAGGAAGATCTTCGCCCGCGGCGCCCTGACGGCTGCCCGTTGGCTCGCGGGCCAGGGCCCGGGAAGGTACGAGCTTGGGGACGTCCTGGGCCTGGAATCCATGGACACCTGAAGGGTCCGTCCCTACAATACCGGCTTCAGGCGTTGGCCTGATCGAAGGGCTTCCCGGGCGCATCTTGCCGGCGAGTCCGAGTCGAAGCGGGACGGGACCGACGCGGGCCCTCCCGCTTTTTAGTATGCGCGCAACATTCGGGGAACGATTTGTCTGAGCCGGCGGTCCTGGGACTCGAAGACGGTACCATTTTCCACGGCCGCTCCATCGGCGCGGCGGGGGAAACCACCGGGGAGGTGGTGTTCAACACCGCGATGTCGGGTTACCAGGAGATCCTCACGGACCCGTCCTACGCGCGGCAGATCGTCACCCTGACCTATCCCCATATCGGCAACGTCGGCGCCAACCCGGAGGACATGGAATCTGACCGGGTCCACGCCGCGGGCCTGATCATCCGCGATCTTCCGGCGGTGGCCAGCAGCTGGCGGGCCACGGAGCCCCTGCCGGAATTCCTGCGCCGCCAGGGCGTGGTCGCCATCTCCGACCTCGACACCCGGCGCCTGACGCGGATCATCCGGGAGAAGGGTGCCCAGGGCGGTTGCATCATCGCCGGCAGCGCGTCGGGCGAGAACGCCGTCGAGAAGGCCCGCCAGTTCCCCGGGCTGAAGGGCATGGACCTGGCGCGGGTCGTCACCACGGAGTCGGCCTACGACTGGGAAGGCGGGGCCTGGCGGCATCCCCAGGCCGCAAGGATGGAGAATCCGACGCTGGCGTTCCGGGTGGTGGCCTATGACTTCGGTGTCAAGCGCAACATTCTGCGGCTGCTGACCGACGCCGGCTGCCGGGTCACGGTGGTGCCGGCCACGACGCCCGCCGAGCAGGTCCTGGCCATGGAGCCCGACGGGGTGTTCCTTTCCAACGGCCCCGGCGACCCCGAGCCCTGTGACTACGCCATCGAGGCGACCCGGGCGTTCATGGACATGAAGGTGCCGGTGTTCGGCATCTGCCTGGGCCACCAGATCCTGGGGCAGGCGTTCGGCGGGCAGACCTACCGGCTCAAGTTCGGCCACCACGGCGGCAACCAGCCGGTCAAGCACCTGCCGACGGGCCGGGTGGAGATCAGCGCCCACAACCACAACTTCGCCGTCGACCCCTCGACGCTGCCCGCCGAGGTCGAGATCACCCACCTCAACCTGAACGACGGCTGCTGCGAAGGGATGCGGCACACGTCGCTTAATGCGCTCAGCATCCAGTATCACCCGGAGGCCGCGCCCGGCCCACACGACCCCGACCCGCTGTTTGCCGAGTTTATCGGCATGATGCTCGACGCGAGTGGACGACAGGCAGGGAGCTAACAGACACGATGCCAAAACGCACCGACCTGGAAACAATTCTGGTCATCGGGGCAGGCCCGATCGTGATCGGGCAGGCCGCCGAGTTCGATTATTCGGGCACGCAGGCGATCAAGGCGCTCAAGGCCGAGGGCTACCGGGTAGTGCTCGTCAACTCGAACCCGGCCACGATCATGACCGACCCGGAGATCGCCGACGCGACCTACGTGGAGCCGATCACGGTCGACATCCTGGAGGCGATCATCGCCCAGGAGCGCCCGGACGCGCTGCTGCCAACCGTCGGGGGGCAGACCGGGCTGAACAGCGCGGTGGCTCTGGCCGAATGCGGCGTGCTCGACCGCTACGGCGTGCAGCTGATCGGGGCGGGCGTCGAGACGATGAAGCTGGCCGAAGACCGGCTGCTCTTCAAAGAAGCGGTGGAGGCGGCGGGGCTGGCCTGCCCATCCAGCGGGTTGGCCCGGTCGGTCGACGATGGCCTGGCGATAGCCGAGCAGATCGGCGGCTATCCGCTGTTGATCAGGCCCTCTTTTACATTGGGCGGCACGGGCGGCGGCGTAGCCTACAACCGCGACGAGCTGATCGAGAAAGTGAAGGCCGGGTTGCAGGCAAGCCCGGCACGCAGCGTGCTCGTTGAGGAGAGTGTGCTCGGCTGGAAGGAGTTCGAGCTGGAGGTCATGCGCGACCGCGCCGATAACTTCGTGGTCGTGTGCTCGATCGAGAACGTCGACCCGATGGGCGTGCACACCGGCGACTCGATCACGGTCGCTCCCGCGATGACGCTCACCGACCGCGAATACCAACGCCTGCGCGACCAGGCCCGGATCGTGATGCAGGTGGTTGGGGTCGAGACGGGCGGCTCGAACGTGCAGTTCGCCGTGAACCCGGAAGATGGCCGGGTGCTGGTGATCGAGATGAACCCGCGCGTCAGCCGCTCCTCGGCGCTGGCGAGCAAGGCCACCGGCTTCCCGATCGCCAAGCTGGCCGCCCTGCTGGCGGTGGGCTACACGCTGGACGAAATCCCGAACGACATCACCCGCACCACGCTGGCCGCTTTCGAGCCGAGCATCGACTACGTGGTGACCAAAATCCCCCGGTGGGCCTTTGAGAAGTTCCCAGGCAGCGACGATACGCTGGGGCCGCAGATGAAATCGGTGGGGGAGGTGATGGCGATTGGCCGCACCTTCAAGGAGTCGCTGCTCAAGGGCTTGCAGTCGCTCGAACTCTCCCGCTCACCCTTCCCCACCGCCGGATATGCCGCCTGGGATGGCAACCTGGGCAGCCTGGCCCGCCCCCACGCCGACCGACTATGGGCAGCCTGGGAGGCACTGCGCGCGGGCCGCACACCGGAAGCAGTCGCCGACGCGGCAGACTACGACTACTGGTTCGTCATGCAACTGGCCGGGGTGGTCGACCTGGAACGGGCGCTGGCCGCGTACGATTCCCTGGACGCGGTGCCCGCCGAGCTGATACGCGATGCCAAGCGGGCCGGTTTCGGCGACCCGCACATCGCCTACCTGCTCAACCTGGACGATTTTCCCCCCCAGGCCGACCCAGACGAGAGGGTCACGGCGCTCGACGTACGCCGGAGCCGCCTGGAAGCGGGCATCAGACCCACATACCACGTGGTCGACACGTGCGCCGCCGAGTTCGAGGCGTACACGCCCTACCTCTACAGCGCCTACGAGACGGAGAGCGAAGCCCCGCCAACCGACCGGCGCAAGGTGGTGATCCTCGGCTCCGGGCCGAACCGGATCGGGCAGGGGATCGAGTTCGATTACTGCTGCGTACACGCCGCCTTCGCCCTGCGCGATACCCACTTTGAGGCGATCATGGTCAACTGCAACCCGGAGACGGTCAGCACCGACTATGACACCGCCGACCGGCTGTACTTCGAGCCGCTGACGCTGGAACACGTGCTGAACATCGTCGAGCGCGAGGAGCCGGAGGGGGTGATCGTGCAGTTCGGCGGGCAGACTCCGCTGAACCTGACCAAGGGATTGCAGGCAGCGGGAGTCCCGATCCTGGGCACCTCGCCCGACGCGATCGACATCGCCGAAGACCGGGCGCGGTTCAGCGCGCTCGCCAATCAATACGAGATCCCCTGTCCGGCACACGGCAGCGCCATCTCGCTGGCCGAGGCGCTCCAGATCGCGCACCAGGTCGAGTACCCGGTGATCGTCCGCCCCTCCTACGTGCTGGGCGGGCGGGCGATGGCGATCGTCTACGATGAGGTTCAACTGGCCGAGTACGTCGAGCGGGCGATGGAAGTCACACCCGGACAGGCGATCCTGGTCGATCACTTCCTGGAGGACGCCTTCGAGGTGGACGTGGATGCCATCGCCGACGGCGAGCAGGTGGTGATCGGCGCGATCATGCAGCACATCGAAGAGGCGGGCGTGCACAGCGGCGATTCGGCCTGTGTGATCCCGCCCTACAAAGTGTCACAATACCACCTCTCCCACATCCGCGAATACACCATCCAACTGGGCAAGGCGCTCGACGTGTGCGGGCTGATGAATATCCAATACGCGGTGAAAGACGACGTGGTCTACGTCCTGGAGGTCAACCCACGCGCCAGCCGCACGGTGCCCTACGTCAGCAAGGCAACCGGCGTGCCGCTCGCCCGGCTGGCAACCCAGGTGCTGATCGGCTCCACACTGGCCGACCTGGGCCTGACCAGGGAGCCGACGGTCGATGGGTTTTTCGTCAAGGAGGCGGTGCTGCCCTTCAAAAAGCTGCTAAGCCGCGACGCGCTGCTGGGGCCGGAGATGCGCTCAACGGGCGAGGTGCTGGGGCACGCGACGCAGTTCGGGCACGCTTTCGCCAAGTCGCAGATCGCCGCCGGGGGGGACATCCCGCTGGAGGGGACGGTGTTCATCAGCGTGAACGATTATGACAAAAGCGCCGGGCTGAAGCTGGCCCGCGACCTCAGCCGGATGGGCTTCCGAATCGTGGCGACGCCCGGCACGGCGGAGTTCATCCGCCGATCGAGCATCCCGGTGGCGACGATCAACAAGGTCGACCAGGGATCACCGCACATCGTCGAGATGATCCGGGAGGACAAGATCGACATGATCATCAACACCCCGCTCGGCCCCAGCGCGCAGGCAGATGTCACCACCCTCAGCGCCGCCCAGGCCGCGGTGAACGGCATCCGCGCGCTGCGGAGCGGAGCACTCACCGTGAGCAGCCTGCAAGACCTGCACCGGGATGAGCGCTGAAGGCAGCGCCGTTTTCTGTTCAGACGATTACCGCGTCCACCGAGCGCCATCGTGGGATGGTGCGAATCCTCGCCAGTGGGGAAGACGGCACAATCTCGATAAAGCAGGTACAATCATGCCATACTGCTGCCGCCAGGTATACCACCCCGTACAACGGTACCACAGGATAGGAGCAGCTTTTTGCGCCTCCCCGCCCCCGGTGGAGATGGCACATGATAGAATACATAGTCGAAGGCACTTATCATGAGTCCGGATACCCTCAGAATCCCCAAACGGTCAACCGACAGGCTCAACCGAGACGAACGGCAAGAAACCGCCCCTAAACGTGCGCTGACCTATCGGTCCATGCCCTTCCCGGATATTGCCGAGACGGATGACAGGCATCCGGTGTGGCGGGTGCGCTTCGACCTGACCACGGATGCATCGGTCAGCCTGGGCC
>JARRJX010000200.1:0-11170 GCA_037388645.1 Chloroflexota bacterium | reverse complement strand
CCTGATGGCCTCGAACATTCCCAACCGGCCCGCCCACGCCCACGCGCAGCCCGCCGAGCAGGATGCGCCCGCCCCAGCCGGGCAGGCGGCCCGGCTGGTGGTGGGACCGCTGCTGCTGGTGGCGACGCTGATCTTGCTGCGCAGCTTGGCCCACTTCAGCACGGTGAACTTCATCCCGGTGCTCTTCGAGCGCAAGGGCTGGTCGCCGGCCCAGTACGGGCTGATCACCAGCTCCTTCTGGATCGCGTCGGCGGTCAGCGGCGTGATCCTGGGGCAGCTTGCCGACCGGGTCGACCGGCGGCTGGTGATCGCAGTGAGCCTGGCGCTGGCCGCCCCGGCGATGTTTTTCCTGCCCCTGCTCGACGGTGCCCCGGCTTTTGCGCTGGCAATCGCCACCGGGGGGTTCGTCGGTGGCTCGTTCAGCATCATCGTCGTCATCGCCCAGGGCGTGATCCCGCTCGGCAGAGGGCTGGTAACGGGCCTGGTCCTGGGCTTTGCTTTTTTTACCGGCGCGATCGGCAACCCGCTGCTCGGGCTGCTGGCCGATGGAGCGCAGGTGTCGCTCCGCCTGCGCGAGGTGACGATTGGCGGCATCGGCCTGGAGCATACGTTCCAGGTGGTGGCGGGGCTGGCGCTGATGGCCGCCCTGCTCGCCCTGCTGCTGCCCAAACGGGAGGACGTGCATGCTTGACCCACAGGTGCTGGCTTTCATCGGGGTGGCCGCTCTGCTGACCATCATCCCCGGCGCGGATACGATGCTTGTCCTTCGCAGCGTGCTCGCCCATGGACGCCGGGCTGGAATCCTGACTACTTTTGGGATCGTCTCCGGTCTGCTCGTCCACGCCACCCTTTCGGCGCTGGGCCTCTCGCTGATCCTGGTGCGCTCGGCGCAGGTGTTCCACCTGGTCAAGCTGGCGGGCGCGGCCTACCTGATCTTCCTGGGCCTGGGGTCGATCTGGGCGCTGATCCGCCACGGCAACGACGTTGCTAACGACGAGGCTCCGCCTGGCGAAGCGTTCCCCGAAGGGCCGACTGGTCCTCGCCCGGAGGTCTGGCGCAGCTTCGTCGAGGGGCTGCTCAACAACCTGCTCAACCCCAAAGTCGCCATTTTCTACCTGGCCTTCCTGCCCCAGTTCATCAGCCCCGGCGACCCGGTGCTGGCGAAGTCAATACTCCTGGCCTTTCTCCACCTGCTGATGGGGATCGTCTGGCTCTCGCTGGTCGCCGTCTCCGTCGAGCGGATGCGCGGCCTGCTCATCCGGCCCCTCAACCGGCGCAGGCTTGAGGCGGTCGCCGGGGTGATCCTGATCGGCCTGGGGCTGCGGCTGGCCCTGGAGCGCGAATGATCTGACCCCTCTCCTGGGAGGTGCGAGATGGAGATAACCGTCAATGAGCGAACCCTGCGACTGGTTGAGGGTGACATCACCGAGCAGGATGTCGACGCGATCGTCAACGCCGCCAACCAGCATCTACAGTTAGGCTCCGGGGTGGCCGGGGCGATCCGCCGGAAAGGCGGCCCGGCGATCCAGCAGGAGTGCGACCGGATCGGCGGCTGCCCGGTCGGCGGTGCGGTGATCACCGGCGGGGGGCGTCTCAAGGCGCGCTTCGTGATCCACGCGGTCGGCCCGCTGGGGAGCGACCCGCAGGCCGACCACCTGCTGGAGAGCGCCACCGCCAGCCTGCACGTCGCCGCCGAGAACGGCCTCTCCTCGGTCGCCGTCCCGGCCATCTCGACCGGCGTGTTCGGCTTCCCCATCGCGCGCTGCGCGGCGATCATGCTCTCGACCGCGATCAAATACCTGCGCGAGGCGAAGGAGGGGCCGGGCCTGGTTGTGTTCTGCCTGTTCGGGCAGGCAGCATACGACGTTTTCGCCGCTGAGCTTGCCCGCCAGTTGGGTGGCAAGTAGCCGGAGCCTTTAGCGCGATAACCGTACATCGGCTAGAATCGCCTTGCATTTATCGCTTACACCAACTTAATGGAGTGCGCATGCGCGTATTGATAACGGGTGGGGCTGGGTTCTTAGGCTCGCACCTGTGCGAGAAGTTCCTGGCCGAAGGCCACACCGTGATCGCGATGGACAACCTGATCACGGGCACTACCGACAACATCGACCACCTGGCCGGGCACGACCGATTCCTGTTCGTCAAGCACGACGTGACGAACTACATCTACGTCAAAGGGCCGGTGGATGCGGTGCTGCATTTCGCCTCGCCCGCCAGCCCGATCGACTACCTGACCTACCCGATCCAGACCTTGAAGGTCGGGGCGCTGGGCACGCATAAGGCGTTGGGGTTGGCGAAAGCCAAGGCGGCGCGCTTCATGCTGGCCTCCACCTCCGAGGTCTACGGCGACCCGAAAGTCCACCCCCAGAACGAGACTTACTGGGGAAACGTCGACCCGATCGGCCCGCGCGGCGTCTACGACGAGGCCAAACGCTTCGCCGAGGCGATGACGATGGCCTACCAGCGTTATCACGGGCTGGATACGCGCATTGCCCGGATTTTCAACACCTACGGCCCGCGCATGCGGCTGGACGATGGGCGCGTCGTCCCGAACTTCATCGGGCAGGCGCTGCGCGGCGAGCCGCTGACAATCTACGGGGATGGCAAGCAGACGCGCAGTTTCTGTTACGTGGCGGACGAGATCGAGGGGCTGTACCGGCTGCTGATGTCGGACGAGAAGGAGCCGGTCAACATCGGCAACCCGCACGAGATCAGCATCATCGAGTTCGCCGACCTGATCAACGAGCTGACCGGGAATGAGGCCGGGTCGGTGTTCATGGAGCACATGCGCATCGAAGGCGACCCCCAGACCCGCAAGCCCGACATTGGCAAGGCGCGCACGCTGCTGGGCTGGGAGCCGACGATCGACATCCGCGATGGCCTGGAGCGCACGATCGAGCATTTTCGCCAGCGCGTGTCGGCCAGCGCCTAGCGATAGGACAGATCACCTGACGAGGAGTGAGCCGTGGCCGGGGGATCGTACGTGCTGATCGTGGACGACGAGCAGGAAACTCTGAGGTTGCTGTCGCGCTTCCTCGAGATGATCTGCCTGCCCGCCCTCACCGCCCTGGATGCTTCATCCGCGCTGACCGTGCTTGAGGAGAGAAGCGGGGAGGTCGGGGTGATCCTGCTCGACCTCGCCCTGCCGGGGATGGACGGCTACGAGCTGTTCGAGGCGATCCGGGCCGACCCCGCCACCGCGGAGATACCGGTGGTGGTCATCACCGCCCTTGGGCCTGAGACTCGCGCGCGCAGCCTGGAAGCGGGGATGGATGGCTACCTCGCCAAGCCCTTCACGCTCAAGCAGCTCAAAGCGACGCTGGCTGCCCTCGGCCTGGTGGCCTCCAACGGCTTCTGAGGCGGTAGAGACAGCACATTGGCCGCCTACCTGGGACAGCTCGCCGCGCTGGCGACCTCCGTCGCCTGGAGCTTCACGTCCGTTTTCTTCACCCTGTCCGGGCGGCAGGTCGGCTCGGCGGTCGTCAACCGCGTCCGCCTGCTGCTGGCCGTCACCTTCACTGTCCTGACCCACTGGCTGCTCACTGGCCACCCCCTGCCGCTCGACGCCGAGCCGTGGCGTTGGGGGTACATGAGCCTCTCTGGCCTGATCGGGTTCCTGATCGGCGATGCTTTCCTCTTCCAGGCATTCGTGATGATCGGCCCGCGCCTGTCGATGCTGGTCATGGCGCTCGCCCCGGTGTTCAGCACCGTGCTGGGCTGGGTGCTGCTGCGCGAGGTGCTGACCGGGCAGGAGCTGGCCGGGATCGGGCTGGCCGTGTCGGGGGTGGCGCTGGTCGTCCTGGATAGGGGAAACCGGCAGAGCCAGCCGCCTGAAGAAAAGCGCCACTACCCATCGGGGCTGCTGTTCGCGCTGGGCGGGTCACTGGGCCAGGCTGGAGGGCTGTTCGTCTCCAAGCTGGGGTTGCAAGGCGATTTCCCGGCGCTGTCGGGCAACCTGATCCGGCTGATCGCGGCCAGCACGGCGATCTGGCTGCTGGCGCTGCTGGGCGGGCAAATCCGGCCCACCTTCGCGCGGCTGCGCGAGCGGCCCGCCGCACTCAAGCCGCTGGTTGCCGGGGCGGTGGGCGGGCCGTTCATCGGGGTGTGGCTGTCGCTGATCGCCGTGCAGTTGGCCCCGCTGGGCATCGCCTCCACCCTGATGAGCCTAACGCCGGTCATCCTGCTGCCGGTGAGCTACCTCTGGTTTGGCGAGCGGTTTGGTCTGCTGGCGATCGCCGGGACGGCGGTGGCCTTCACCGGGACGGCGCTGCTGTTCCTGGCGTAGGGAGCGAGGGGAACATGGTGTGCCGTATCCCGTTACGGCGATCCTGCGCCTTCAGCCCATCCCAAACCTGACCCCGGTCAACTTTTCCGATACCTCCCAGAGCCGCTTCGCCGCCGCCTGGTTGTGTGAGAGCGCGCTGGACTCAACCCGCGCCGGGTAGCCCCATATCTGCCCCAGCTCATCCGGCCCGTAGTATTCGCCACCGCTCACGTCGGGCGCGGTGGCCGCGTATAAAGTGGACAGCGCGCCGATGTTGGGGGGCATAGCGAACAGTGAGCTGAAGAGCCGAATCGGCGCGGGGTGCTCGGTGAAGCTGGTATTCGTCCAGCCGGGATGGGCCGCCACCGCAATGGCGTCCTCGCCAGCCGCCTCGAAGCGCCGCTGCAATTCGTAGGTGAAGAGCAGGTTCGCCACCTTGCTCTCCCCGTAGGCCCTCCACCGGTCGTAAGACCGCTCAGCGTTCAGGTTGTCGAAATCCATCCGCCCCCGATAGTGGGCGACGCTGCTCACCGTCACCACGCGCGCGCCGGGGGTGCGGGTGATCACGTCGAGCAGCATGCCGGTCAGCGCGAAGTGGCCCAGGTGGTTGGTGCCGAACTGCATCTCGAAGCCGTCCGCCGTCCGGCGCAGCTCAGGCACGGCCATCACCCCCGCGTTGTTGATCAGCATGTCCAGCCGGTCGTGACGGGCAGTGAACGCCTCGACAAACCGGCGGATCGAGGCCAGCTCGGCCAGGTCAAGCCGGGAGAACTCGACCAGGGCATTGGGCTGCTCCTCACAGATTCGCGCTGCGGCGTCGGTCCCTTTCTTCTCGTCCCGGCAGGCCAGGATCACGGCGGCTCCCTTGGAGGCCAGCCCGCGCGCCTCCTCGTAACCAATCCCGCTGTTCGCGCCGGTCACGATGGCGACCTTCCCCGTCTGATCCAGCATATCTTTTACGGTCCATCCAGGCATCGAGTTGCCTCCTTCTTCTGAATAGGGTAAACAACTAACGTTGCCACATGTGGTACAATACGAGTAATTACTCACTTTTATTATATGAGTGGTTGCTCATATTCGCAAGTGTCTGGGAGTCTTCATGGTGGATAAGAAACAGAAGCGGCGTGTCCCCCAACAGGCGCGCAGCCGGGAGCGTTACGACCTGATCCTGGATGCGGCGGCCCGGCTCTTCGCCGGGGTCGGCTACGAGGCGGCGACGACCAACGCCATCGCCAGAGAGGCCGACGTGCCGATCGGTTCGCTATACCAGTACTTCGCAGGTAAGGAAGACATCCTGCACGCGCTGGCCGACCGCTATCTGGAAGACATGCAGCAGTTGCACGAGGAGTCTTTTAGCGCGGATATCAGCGGGTTGTCGATCGAGGAGATAGTCGACCGGCAGATCGACCCCTACATCGCGTTCTCCGAACAACACCTGGGGTTCAAGCATGCCTTCCTGGGGGCGGAGGTCTCGGCAGACCTGGCGGCGGCGATGGCGGAATTGGACGACGCGGTGGTTGAGGGGATCAAGACCGCCCTTCAGCGGCTCAACGGCCAGCTTAGCGACAAGCGGGCGACGATGGCGGCGACGGTGCTCAAGGGGATGGTCAAGGGCTTATTCGGGGCCTTGGAATCCGATACCGACCCCGCCTTTCAGGCGGGCGTGATCGCCGAATACAAGCGCGCCCTGGCCGACTACATACGGCGGGTCGCCCAGGGCGAGGGGTGAGCTACGGCGGGTCGCCCAGGTGGAAGGGTGAGCCGCCGATGAACGCCCTGACAACCACCTCCTCCCGGAAGCGCCGCCTGTCCCTCCCGATCGCCCTCGACGACTGGCTGCCAAGCTGGGCCTGGGGGCTGCTGGCGCTGGGCGCGCTGGCCGCCGGGCTGGCACTGGCCCGCCTGCCTTTGCTCTGGGCGGCGATAGGGTTATTGACCGCCGTGCTGCTGGTCGGGACGCTGATCGACCCGCTGGTCGGGGTGGGCGCGACGCTGATCCTCGGCCCCACCAAGCCGATCACCGACTACTTCGTCCCGGCGCTGCCGCTCGACCTGGGCCAGATCGCCCTGATCGTCACGCTGGGGGCGTGGTTCCTGCACGCCGCGCGGCGGGGCCGGATCGCCATCCCGCGCAGCCCGCTGACCGTGCCGCTGCTGGTCTTCATTGGCGCGGCGGGGCTGAGCACGCTCAACGCGCTCTCGCTGGGCTTCGCGCTCAAGGAGCTGGTCAAGTGGGGGCAGCTCCTCATCATGCTCTGGCTGGTGCTCGACCTGGCCGGAAAGCGGCGCTGGCCGCTGGTGGTGGGGTTGGTGCTGGCGGCGGCGGCGATCCAGGCGCTGATCGGCGTCTGGCAGTTCGGGATTCGGGGCGACGGGCCGGAGCACTTCCTGATCCTCAATGACCGGTTTTACCGGGCATACGGCACCTTCGAGCAGCCCAACCCCTACGGCGGGTTTATCGGGCTGGCGCTGCCGCTGGCGCTCGGCTTGGCATTGGCTGCGCTGGGTCGCTGGGCGGAGGCCGCCTGGGCGCGCCTCAAGACGCTCCAGGGTCGGCTGTTCGATCTGTGGGGCGTGGTCCGGGCGGCGCTCAATCGGGGGATCATCCCGCTGCTGGCGCTGGGCGCGCTGGCCGGGCTGCTGCTGGCGGCGCTCCTGATGTCCTGGTCGCGCGGAGCGTGGCTGGGGTTCGGCGCGGCGGCGCTGGCGCTCGGCCTGGCCTGGCCGCGTAAGTGGTGGGTGGGCCTGGCGCTGGTGGGGGGCGGGCTGCTGCTGGGCTTCGCCGCCCTGCGCTTCAACCTGCTGCCCGCTTCGATCGCCGACCGGCTGACCGGGTTCACCGACTTCACCCAGACCTTCGACGTGCGCGGCGTGGACATCAACAGCGCGAATTACGCGGTGCTGGAGCGGCTGGCTCACTGGCAGGCCGCCGAGGAGATGGCCCGCTATCACCCGCTGCTGGGGGTGGGCTTCGGCAACTACGAGCCGGTCTACCCCGGCTACGCGCTGATCAACTGGGATCAGGCGCTCGGCCACGCACACAACTTCTACCTCAACCTGCTGGCCGAGACGGGTGTGGTCGGGTTGACGGCCTACGGGGTGCTGTGGATCGTCGTGATCGGGCTGACCTGGCGCGTCACCCGGCGGGCGGCGGGATGGGCACGGGGCGTGGCGCTGGGGCTGTTCGGCACGTGGGCGCACCTGAGCGTCCACCACCTGGTCGACAAGCTGTACGTCGCCAACCTGCACCTGCACATCGGCGCGCTGCTGGGCGTGTTGAGCGTGCTGGTAGCGATCAGCGTGTCCGACGGGAAGCCAGGGCAAACACCGCCCCGATAGAGCTAACGCGCCGCCTTCTCGTCTTCGAGCATGTCGCGGGCGTTCTCGATGTAGCTGAGCGACTGGTGGCGGAAGTAGGTGTTGTACAGCTCCGCGTAGTGCCCGCCCTGCGCCATCAGCGCGTCGTGGTCGCCTTCCTCGATGATCTTGCCCAGCCGCAGCACGATGATCCGGTCGGCGCTGCGCACCGTGCTCAGCCGGTGGGCGATCAGGATCGAGGTTGAGCGGGCCAGGATCATCTCCAGCGCGTCCTGAATCTGCGTCTCGGTGAAGGGGTCGATGCTGGCCGTGGCCTCGTCCAGGATGAATACGGCGGGCTTGTGTACCAGCACGCGCAGCAGGCTGACCAGTTGGCGCTGGCCCATGCTGAGCCGCGCGCCGCGCTCGCCCACGTCGCTTTGCAGGCCGTCGGGCAGCGTCTCCATCCACTCCCCCTCGCCGATGCTGTGGGCGATCGCCTCGATCTCCGCGTCGGTGGCGTCCGGCCTGCCGTAGCGGATGTTGTCCATGACCGTCCCGCTGAACAGGAAAGGCGACTGGGGGACGAAGCCAAGCTGCCCCCGGTAGGCGTGCAGGTCGAAGGTCCGGATGTCCCGCCCGTCGATCCGTATCTGGCCGCCCTGGAACTCGTAGAAGCGCATGATCAGCTTGGCAATCGTGCTCTTGCCCGCGCCAGTGTGCCCGACGAAGGCCACGCTCTCCCCCGGCGGAATCTCCAGGCTGAAGTGGTCGAGCACCGGATCGCCGGTGGCATATTTGAAGGTCACGTCGTCGAACTCGATGTGCCCCTTTAATTCCCCGGCGGGCTGCTCGGCGATCTGGACAACGGTGTTGTTGGCATCGATCAGGGCGAAGATGCGCTCCAGGGCGCTCATCCCCTGCTGGAACTGGCTCCAGTAGGTGGCGATGCCGATCACCGGGAACCAGAAGCGGTCGACTGCCTGGAGGAACAGGTACCACAGGCTGACGTCGATCACGCCGCCCACCACCGAGCGCGCGCCCACCACGACGATCACGCCGGTGGCAAGCCCGGCCAGCGCTTTCAGCACGTGGAAGACCAGCGAGATCACCAGCCCCTTGCGCATGTTGACCGCGTAGGACTGCTCGTTGACGCCCAGGAACCGCTCGTAGATCAGCGCCTCCTGGCGGAAGTTCTTGGCGACGCCGATGCCGGTCACCGTTTCCTGGATGTTGTCGTTGACCACCGCCATCGCCCGCGATCCCTGCCGGGTGACTTTTCGGGCCAGGCTGCGGAACCAGACCGCCGCGACCACCATCGGGACCATGAACAGCAGCACGATCACCGTCATACGGACGTTGCGGGTGAGCAGGACGGCGACCAGGAACCCCATCTGGAGAAGCTGGCTGATGATGTCCGAGCCGAACAGCATCACCTGGGCGAAGTCCTCGGTGTCGCTGGTGATGCGGCTGAGCACCTTGCCGGTCTTATTCTCGTCGTAGAACGCCATGTCGCGCTCGACCGCCGCGCCCAGCGCGTCCTTGCGCATCCGGGCGACCAGCTCGCCGATCACGCGGTTGGTCATGCGGCGGCGCAGCCAGTTGGCCCCGTACTGCACGACGACGGTGACCAGCAGCGCCCCGACCAGCAGCAGCAGCGGCTGGATGGCGGCCTGGCGCTCCAGCGCGCCGACGCCTGCCGCCATCACAATTGGGATCAGCGCCAGGGCAAGCGAGACCACCAGCCCGGCGATCGAGACGCTGACCACGCGGCCCACCAGCCCCTGGAAATAGCTGCCCAGCCGCTTGAACAGGTACTTGTCCGAATACTGGCGGTCGTAAGGGTCTACATCAAGTCCGGCGAAAAATCCCATGTGTTACTCTACAATCACAATGATGTCGCTACCCACTATCCCGTCCCCTGCGCGGGCGAGAGCCGCCTGCCGCGCCCGTCGCTCCGGTTGGGCGTTTCCTCGTAGCGGGCGAAGATGCGGCGGTAGGCCTCCGAAGAGCGCAGCAGGGCCTCGTGCCTGCCCTGGGCGACGATCCGGCCCTGGCGCAGCACGATGATGCGATCCGCCCAGCGAATCTGCGACAGGCGGTGGGTGATCAGCAGCGTCGTCCGCCCTTTGGCCGCCTCCCAGATCGCCTTCTGAATCTGGTCCTCGGTCGCGCTGTCGATCGCGCTGGTCGAGTCGTCCAGGATCAGGATGCGCGGGTCGGTCAGGAAGGCGCGGGCGATGGCGAGCCGCTGGCGCTGGCCGCCGCTCAGCGTGACGCCGCGCTGCCCGATCACGGTTTCATACCCCTGGGGCATCTCCATGATGAACTCGTGCGCCTGGGCCAGGCGGGCCGCCTCCTCGATCTGCTCCTGGGACGCCCCCGGCCTGCCAAACGCGATGTTCTCGCTGACGCTGCGGCTGAACAGGAAAATCTCCTGCTCGATGATGCTGATCTGCGAGCGCAGCGCCGCCAGGTTCCACTCACGCACGTCCAACCCGTCGACCAGCACCTGGCCCGTGTCCACGTCGTAGGTGCGGTTGAGCAGCTTGGTCAGCGTGCTCTTGCCGGAGCCGGTCTGCCCGACGATGGCGACCGTCTGCCCCGGCTCGACGGTGAACGACATCCCGTGTAACACCTGCTTGCCGGGCAGGTAGCCAAAATCCACCCCCTCGAAGGCGATCGCGCCCTGCATCGAGGCGTCGTGCCCGCTCTCGTTCTGGTCGAGGTCGGTCCGGGTGGTGATGATGTTCAGGATGCGCTCGGCGCTGGCGTAGCCGGAGGCGAGCTGCGAGTAGGCGAAGATCGAGACGAAGACCGGGAAGCCGAACAGGCTGATCTGCCCGACGAAGTTCACGATGTCGCCGATGTTGATCGTCCCGGCGCGGTAGAGCAGGATGGCGTGCAGCAGCCCGCCCACCGTCGCCAGCCCCCACACCAGGATGGCGAAGTAGCGCGCCTCGATGTCGCCCCGCTGGACAAAGCGCCCCCGGAAGCGGTCGACCAGGGCGTTGAAGCGGTATGATTCCTGCGCTTCCTGAGCGCTGCCCTTCACCACTTCGATCCCAACCAGGGGCATCAGCAGGAACATGCCGGAGCCGATGATCAGGTTGACGCCGGGGTTCATCATCAGGTTCATCTCGCGCACGTCGTTGGTGACGCGGGCCATGATCTCGCCCACGGGCTGGAAGTCGTGGAAGGTCATGCTCTTGGCGAGCAGGCTGGCATACAGCTCGTCGCGCACGTCGCGCTCGATGCGCTGGGCGAAGGTCTCCGACGAATAGTTACGCATGAATTGGAGCGCGCCGCGCACCGCCTGGCTGATCACCAGGATGACCGCGAGTCTCGTTACCCGCGAGAGGGCACCGCCGTTAACGATGATGTTGACCGCCGCGCCGGTGAGGAACGGCACCGCCGAGGCCAGCGCCGCGTTGCTGAACGCGCCCACCACCATGCGCAGCGCAACCCAGGGGTGGCGGCGGATGTGCGACCAGATGAAGCGGATCGGCGAGGTGTAATCGGATTTTTCGAACGTGCGGGCGGTGAACTCGGACGACATCCCTTTTCCCTGACCATACCAGTACGGGTACAACTCGTAGAGTTTAC
>JARRJX010000199.1:0-4878 GCA_037388645.1 Chloroflexota bacterium | reverse complement strand
GGAAACGAACGCCGAATGGGCTGCCGTCACCCCCATGCTGGCGTTCGGCCTGACTTTAGTCGGGACGCTCTATTCGGCTTATCTCACGTACCTTGAGCTGTTTGTGATATTCGCAATATGCCCGTACTGCGTCACTTCAGCCGTGATCATGGTTGCCCTGTTTGGGCTGGCGCTCTACCGGCTATTACAGGCCCCGCCGGAGTAGGTTCGTTGAGCCGCCCCTGATATTATATCCCAATCATTCCTGCTGGTGGCGCTCAAGCGTCCGGCGTATGATTTCATCCTGGGCGCTGTCAGCGCCTTTGTTTTTACGCCTGGGCTCTTCCTCTGAAGCGCTGTCTTCGCTCTGCGCCAGGGCACGCTGCATAGCCAGCGCCATCGCCGTCGGCAGCTCCGGCTCTTCAGACTGAGCCTCTTCTCGTTTATTAGAGGAAGCCTGCTGCTGCGCCAGCGCTTTCATGCTCAGGTCGATCTGATTCTTGCGCCTATTCACGCCGATGACCTGCACGTTTACTTCATCGCCCTTGGCGACCACGTCGGCTGTCTTTTCCACGTAGTCGGCGGACAGCTCGCTGATGTGCACCAGGCCGGGCCGCTCCGCGCCGATGTCGACAAAAACGCCGAATTTTTCCACCCGGACGACGGTGCCTTCGTAGGTCTGGCCTTCTTTTAGCTCCCGCCACTCGACAGCGGGGGGCTTAATCATGGTCAGGTTGATCTGGCAGTGCTCCTTGTCGACCTCACGCACCCAGACTGTGATCTCCTGGCCGATGCTCAAGACATCGCCCACGTTCTGGGCGTGCGCGGGCTTGATCTGTGAAATGTGTAAAAAGGAAGGGCACTCAGCGCCGATGTCCACCACCGCACCGGCGAGGTCGATCTTCTTGACTGTACCGGTAAACTGCATCTTGGGCTGGACTTCTGATATAGGTAGAGGGCTGGATGAGTCGCTCATGGTTCGACCTCCTTGGCGGTCACTCACTCGGCGGGATTATACGTCCCGCTCTGTTCTATGTCAACGTTATTTTTATCCTGCCGGGCACGGAATCGAGGTGGTAGGGGAAGCTCGTGCCTGTGATTGTTGGGGTGGGGCTGGCGGTGTCAGTCCCTTACTGTGACCGGCGTGCCGACCGTGGCCCACTCGTACAGGGCGCGGGCGTCTGCCTCACTCAGGATCACGCAGCCATACGAGGCCGGGCTGCCCAGCAGGCCGCCCCACAGGCGGCTGCCGTCGGAGAGAATAGGCAGGGCGTGGAAGCCGTTTTGCAGTGTGCCCGCCCAGTAGAAGCCGAGCCAGTAGGGCATTTGCAGGTTCCAGGTGGAGGCGTAGGCCATTGGGATTTTGTTTTGAATCTGGAACGAGCCACGCCAGGTCTCGCGCCCAGGGATTCCGGTGCTGACGACGAACGTCCATAGCAGCCCGCCGTTCTGGTAGACGTACGCCCGCTGTTCAGACACGTCGACGATGATCTCGCGGTCGGTGCGGGCCGGGGCAGGGGAGGCCCCCGTCGGGGAGAGCGCAGAAGGGGAGGGGATAGTGAGCACTTGGCCGTCGTACAACAGGCTGGGATTGCTGATGTTGTTGACCTGGGCGATCACCCAGGGGGAGAGGTCGTACTGCCGGGCGATGGAGAAGAGCGTCTCGCCGGGTTGGACGACGTGCGTGGAGGCCGTCTCGGCGGGCGCGTAGCCGGATTCGCTCCCCGTGGCCGAGCCAGGGAGGATCAATTCCTGACCGGCGTAAATCTGGGTGGGGTTAAGCAGACCGTTTGCGTCAGACAGGGCTGAGACGGTGACCCCGTAAGCCTGGCTGATCGAGAAGAGCGTCTCGCCGGGCTGGACGATGTGCGTGGCGGACGATATGAGATCGAGGCTTGCGGTATGTTGAGTAAACGAAGAATCCGGGATGATCAGGCGCTGCCCGGCAGTGATGTGATCGCCGTCAGGGAGATCGTTCGCACTGATGACACTCTCCGGGGAAACACCGTAGCGCTGCGCGATCGACCAGAGCGTCTCGCCCCAGCCAACAACGTGGACGGTCGTGCCGGTCGCATCCTGGGCGCGGGCCGGGGTCACGATCAGGAGGGTGAGGAGCAGGGCGAGCAGAATCACCCCGGCGGGGCGGGGCGGAGGAAGGATCGGGTTAGCTAGGGGCAGTCGCTCGAGCAATGGGAAATGCCTGGCGCAACTTTTCAGCATCGTTCGTCTTCATTTTACCACAAGCTGGTTGTGATGATTGCTTCTCAATGGTGCGAGATGGCAACGTTTGGGCTAATTTACTGTGGCGATGTTTGGTAGGCGGAAAACAGACCAAGCAACTTTCATGAATTAGTTCACATACCATTTCCCTACTAAGAATCACCTGTTTTGAAGCGATTAGTAAGTAATGATATTAATTCATATAGCTACTTATTCATCTGAAACGGCTCTTCTCTGTTTTTCCCAGACAATCACACCAAAAGAATCTTTTTGTCGCGCCGTTTTCGAAATTCCGCCGATGATATCCGGGTGCGCGCCGGCCAAATCGCAAATTGAAGAAAAGGCCGCATTTGCATTTCGTGT
Organism: Chloroflexota bacterium; assembly: GCA_037388645.1. Lineage (GTDB taxonomy): Bacteria > Chloroflexota > Anaerolineae > Aggregatilineales > UBA3940 > JARRJX01. Next base: position 2,316 of record JARRJX010000199.1, on the reverse strand, counting down.
AGTAGTCTGTTGGGTGAAGTTTGTAGTTTTGGTTGTTTTATCGTTGGTTTTTGAGCCTCTGAGAGCGTCTCTGCGGGACTGAGAGGGGACAATTTCTGAGAATTCCTAGAAATTATTCGCCAGAGGGACGCTCTGAGAGCCGCTGAGTACAAAATCGAGGTGGGATTCCGCTGGTTTCGACGGCAGAGAGGGCTGGAGTGGTCAGTAAATCACCCGGACGGCTGTCCCTACCGGGGCCCAGTGGTAAAGCCACTCCGAGTCAGGGGTGAACATGTTGACACAGCCGTGACTCATTGGGTGCCCAAAGTTGTTGTGCCAGTAGGTGCCGTGGAAGGAGTAGCCCTTGTAGAAATACGAAACCCAGGGCACGCCGGGCAGATCGTAGCCGGGACCGGTCATCCGCTGGGCGTCTACCTTATAGTAAATTGCATAGTCACCCTGGACGGTCGGAGTGCCAGGCAGCCCGGTAGATACCAGGAAGACCTTCAGCAGCTTGCCATCCTCGAAGGCGTAGACGCACTGCTGGGAGAGCACGACCAGAATCTGCTTGCCCTCGGTGAGCGTTGGCTGGGGGACGTCGGTCGCGGTGCAGGTTGGCGAGACCGGCTCGTAGGCTTCGACCAGTGCGATGATCTCCTCGTCGTCGGTGGGGATGATCAGCTCCTGCCCGGTGAAGATACGATCCATGTTGCCGATCTCGTTGGCCTCGGCGAGCGCCTCCGCCGGAATCCCGAACCGCTTGGCAATCTCCCCCAGCGTATCTCCACCCAGCACGGTATAGGCCACCTCGGAGTCGCCATCCGCTAGAAGCTCCAGTGGGATGACGAATCCCACCGGGATGCCAAGCTGCTGGCCCGCGCCAACAGGACGGGGGGCTTCGACGGCCAGCTCGTTGTTTTCTTCGAGCATCGAGAGCGGGATGTGATAATAGAGCGTCAGGTCAAGCAGCGTGTCGCCGGGCTGCACGAGGTGGGCCAGCATCGACTCCGCCGCCCGCGCGTCGCCAGGGCGGCTGATCGCGAAAAAGCAGATCGCCAGCGCCGCTGCGATGCCCCATTGTTTGAGCCGGGTCTGCTGCATGATGTGGGTTCCCCTGAAGTGTTTCATAGACATGCTTCGGCGACTCTCTTTGTGAAACACCCGACATGCTTTCGTACATCTTTAAGTGTAAAGAGATGCAGAGGGCGAGTCAATTGGAAACGTGTTTGCGAGCTGCCTTTGGAATCAGATTGTATGGAGGGCATGTGCGCATCAACTTTCGCCGCATCTCAGAGCGTGCTATGATCCCGGCATGTTCGCACGTTTGTTTCGTTTGTCAGACCGTTACGGGCGTCTTATTGTAAAGATCGGGGTGTGGGTTGGCGACAGGGTAGCACACACGGCGCGCCGTTTTGTGCTGTGGCTGCGGGAGCGGCTCTTCGGCCCTGAGCTGGAAACCGAATCGACCAGGGTAGAGATGCAGGTGCGCTCGCTGAGCGGCCTGATCGTCATGCTGCTGGCGAGTGTCGTGCTGCTGGTGGTCTGGGCCACCAGCCCCCAGGGCCAGGATAACCCGGTCGTCCGCTTCTTCTCGCTCGGCCCAACCGCCGTTCCCGAAGAAGCCTTCGACGCACCCGATCCGGCGATTGCTGCCCAAGGCTCGCCCTTCCTGGATTTGGGCGGGACGGTGGTGTTCTCCATGTACGCCGGTGCTCAGGAAGACCTGTTTGCGCTGGCGGCAGGCCAGGATCAGCCCACCCGCCTGACCGACGACCTCGCCGACGACCGTGAGCCGGTCTGGAGCCCGGATGGCAGCCGCATCGCTTTTTCTTCCCGGCGTGATGGCAACTGGGAGATTTACACCTTAGAGATGAGCACCGGCCAGATCACGCGGCTCACCTTCGAGCAGGCGTATGACGGTGCACCCACCTGGAGCCCGGACAGCCAGTGGATCGCGTACGAGAGTTACGCCAACGACAACCTGGACATCTATCTGATCAAGGCCGACGTCAGCGAGGGGCCTTACCGGGTCACCTATCACCCCGCGCCGGATTTTGACCCGGCCTGGACGACCGACCCGGTGGGTCGCAGCCTGGCTTATACCTCCTGGCGCGACGGCAACCAGGACATTTACATGCTCTCGCTCGACGACCCCAGCGAAGATCGCACCGTCAATCTGACCAACACCCCCAATCTCAACGAGAGCCAACCCGCCTGGAGCCCGGATGGCAGCCGCATCGCTTTTTCTTCCCGGCGTGATGGCAACTGGGAGATTTACACCTTTGAGATGAGCACCGGCCAGATCACGCGGCTCACCTTCGAGCAGGCGTATGACGG
>JARRJX010000198.1:0-9945 GCA_037388645.1 Chloroflexota bacterium | reverse complement strand
GATAATCAGGAAATTTGTAATAGGCACGGACGTATGGCTCTGCTTCATAAAGCATATCGAGAGAGATGGTGTCCAGATCGTCAGCGTACCGCGCCCAGAATTCGTCAATAACTACCTGTTGGAGCACCCTGCTATCAGACTGGTACTCGCTGGTATCTAAACGCTCCATCTGTTGCATAATCGATGGAACGGCAGTCAGGTATTCTTCTGGGCCTGGCTCATAGAGTTGATAAACAGGGATTTCAACGCTTTCTGCTGGGTTCGATTCGCTTGAGGGAGTTGTGTCTTCCTCATTGACAGGCGGCAGATCAGTGGTGGCTGGAAAATCCGTAGCTGTGGGCGGCATGACACAAGAGGAAAGAAACAACACACCGATCACCGCGATACCGTTCTGCACCCAGACTTTCATTTGCCACCACTCCCCGCACATGAATTCCAGACAGCCAACTATGGCTCCGAACGAGCATTCGCGCTGGACTTTCAGGCAACGACAATTATGCGGTTTGCGCTAAAAACAGGATTGAAACCTTCTCCGAAGGAAGGATGAAAATCGCGGGTGCGCCCAGTACAATCAGGCCATGAACCACAGCGATCACGTCAGGCTGCTGCGCGGGGGTGTCCCTGCGGGGGGCGGCGTGTGGGCCGACCTGGGGGCGGGGGCGGGCGCGTTCACGCTGGCGCTGGCCGACCTGCTCGGCCCAGCGGGCACGATCTACGCAGTCGACCGCGACCGGAGGGCGCTCGTCCAGGGGGAGCGGGCGGTGCGGAGCCGATTCCCGGAGACGGCGCTTCACGTCCTCCGGGCCGACTTCACCCAGCCGCTCGACCTGCCGCCGCTGGATGGGGTGGTAATGGCGAACTCGCTGCATTTCCACCGGGCGAAGGAGCCGATCCTGGAACGGGTGCGCGGCATGCTCAAGCGCGACGGGCGGCTGATCGTGGTCGAGTATAATACCGAGCGGGGCAACCAGTGGGTGCCTTACCCGGTGTCGTATCCAAATTGGGAGGCGCTCGCCCGGCGGGCCGGGTTCACACGGACGCGCCTGTTGGGCCGCCATCCCAGCCGGTTCCTCAGGGAGATCTATTCGGCGGTAAGCGACAATGGGTGAACAAAAAGGGGGCAGCCGGTGATGCGGGCCGCCCCTCTGGCGTTCGACTGGCGATTATTGTTATTGACCCAGACGATCCAGGTCGGACGCGCCGCTCAACTGCTGGCTGACCTGCGGGCTGCCGTAATAACGAACGTGCGACGCGCCGGAGGCGTCCACCTGCAACGTCTCACTGGCCCGAAGCCTGGCATCACTCGCGCCGCTGACCTCGGCGTGTACGTCCGCGCTCTGAAGATCGCCCGCCCGATAGTTACTGGCCCCTTCGACATCGGCCACCTGAGCAGCGGCCTCACCGCTCACCTCAACCGAGCTCGCGCCGCTGGCGACGGCGTCCAGCTTCCCGGCGCGCAGGTCGCCGATGGATACGTCGCTCGACCCGCTGGCCTCGACCCGCGCCGAGTCAACCTCACGCGACTCGATGGCAACGGCGCTGGCTCCAGCGACGCTCAGCTCAAAATCGCCCGACTCAAGCGGCCCGGCGTCCACGTTCGACGCGCCGGACACCTCAAGCCCCTCCAGGTCGTCGACGCCGATGGTGAAATGGATGCCCATGGAGGGGTTGATGACGACCCCCCGCGCGCTGTCGTTCAGGCCGACGTGCAGGGTATCACCACGCACCTCGACCTCCAGATAACGCAGCAGGTTGGCGTCGGTCTCGACGCTGACGGACTCCTTGCCCTCCTGGGATAGATCGACCTCGACGGCATTGGACACGTCCAGGCGGCTGAAACCGCTCACGTCGTAGGTTTCCGTGACAACGCCGCCGCTGCCCTGTACGATCCCTGCACAACCCGTGACGACCAGCAGCAGACTCAACCCAATTAACCCGACTAACAGCTTTTTCTGAACCATGATACCCCGCACTCCCTCAGAATTGTGAATAGAATCTCAAAACACAATACGGGATGGAGGGAAGAGAAGTTGCGGGGAGGAGGGGGGCTAGGCGCGGCGGAAAGCCTGGTCGATGCCCATCGTGCGGCAGCGTTGGAGCAGATTGCGGCGGGCGATATAACGGCGCAGCGCGTCCGTTTTTTGCTGGAGCTTCAGGTGGTTGATGAACACGTCGAACAGGTCGTCGGCCTCCGGGGTGAGCAGCTCCGGGTGGCTCTCCAACAGGGAGTGCTGCTGGTCGATCCCGTTGGCCTCGGCAAAGGAGCGGAGCGCCCTGCCGAGCGGCAGGGACAGCGTATCCTGCCCTTCCCAGTAGGCAAGCTGCTGACGGTAAAAGGTCAGGTCACCACCGCCGGGGTCGTGCTGGATGCCGTGCAGCTCCATCAGCACGATCGCCTCGCGCAGGGCGGCCACGGCTTCCTCATTATGGCCCGATTCGGGCGCGTTTCTCAGCGAGGCGGCGATGTTCGCCAGCGTGGCGACGGCGGCGGGCCAGTCGCCTAACTCCCGCGCGAGCACCAGGGCGCGCTCGTAATGGGCGACCGCCTCCTTGACCTTGCCCAACAGGCCATAGATAGCCCCCATGCTGTTCAGCGCCCCGATCACCTGGGCACGATTCCCGCCCCGATCGAGCGCGCCCAGCGCCAGATCAAACTGCTCAAGGGCCGCGGTGTAATCCCCCAGGGATTGGTAGACCTGGCCCAGGTGGGAATGGGCGGCGGCCAGTCCTACGAGGTCGCTCTGCCCTTCCCAGATGGCGAGCGCGTCCTGGAAACTGCGAAGCGCGCGGTGATAGCTGCCGATCTCCAGGAAAAGGGAGCCGCTGTGGCCGAGGCCCTCCGCCCGCCCGACCCGATCGCCGATCGCGTCCAGGACAGCGCCCGCCTGCTCGTAGCAGGTTATCGCCTGGTCAAACCAGCCCAGCTCCCGGTAGGCGAGGCCCATGCCGGTCAGCGAGAGGGCCTGTCCCGCCTGGTCGCCGATCTCATCCTGGAGGGCGAGGGCGCTCTTGAAGTACTTCAGCCCCTCATCCGATTGACCGGCGGCGTGGTAGATCAGGCCGATCTGATACGAGGTGGCGGCCAACCCGGCACGCTCGTCCATCTCCTGGTGAAAGGGCAGGATTCGCTGGTAGCAGGCGAGCGCCTGGTCATATTGACCGGCCTCCTGGTAAATCTCGCCCATGGTGCGCAGCGTGGCGGCCAACCCGGCCCGGTTGTTCAGGGTCTGATCGAGCAGCTTGCTCTGGGCAAGGTAGGCGAGCGCCAGGTCAACCTCGCCGCGTGACCGGTGCCAGCCCGCCAGCTCGTTCAGGTAGACGCTCTCCTCGTGCCGCCTATCCAGCAGCCGGGCAGCGGCCAACCCGGCTCGCAGCCAACGACGCCCGACAGGCAGCCCCAGGCGCTGGACCTCGGACCGGGCAGCACCCACCAGGGCAAGGGCGGCCAGCGCAGTCTGCTGATCGAATTCTGGCCGTTCATCGGGGGGCGACGGCCTGCCCAGGCTGTCAATCGTCTCCGGGCCAAGCGCATCGAACGTGAACTGGGCGGCGTGATAGAAGTTCGCGACGTCGTGCCGGGGCGGCTGGCCCCCACGCGAGGCGTGGAAGCGGGCCAGGCCGACGTAATGGTCGCGGTGGTGGACGGCGGCCTGGGACTCCTCGCTCTGATCCAGAATGGCCCTGGCATAGGCGTGGAGGATCAGGTGCTGGGTATAGCGGCCAGCGGCAGCGCTCAGCAGGGCATACTCGACCAGCCGATCGATCGTCTGGTTGGTCTCTTCGAGGGAGAGCGGCTCCTGGGTGCGTCCCCAGACGGCGGCCAGCGCGCCGCGATCGTAGCTGGTCCCCGGCGCAAAGGCTCCCAGCGCGGCAAACCGCTCAAGCATCACCGGGGCAACCTGAGCCAGCATCTCGCGGATGCTGCGCAGGCAGACCAGCACGCTGTCATCCCGGCCCAGGCGCATACCGGGCAGGTCGATCTCAAGGGGGGTGAGGTCACCGCGCTCTACACGAACAGCCAGCAGGTTAACCGCCTCGGCCAGCGCCTCCCGGTCATCGTGGCAAAAGCACCCGGCGGCAAGCTCTAGAGCGAGGGGGTGGCCTTCAATCGCGTGGTGCAACGCCTGAAGCAGGTCCAGGTCACGCCCGTTTCCCATCCGATCCCGCAAGAGGGATATGCCGTCTGGCTCCGAGCAGCGGCCTAACCGGTAGACCTGTGTGCCCAGAAGCTCCGCCACCTTTTCGTCGCGGGTGGTGAGGATGCAGGTGGCGTCGGGGGGCAGCGTGTCCAGCAAGCGCCGCATCTTCACCACATCTTTGGGCCAGACGTCGTCCAGCACGACCAGAAGCTGGCCGACCGACTCCATCCAGGCGTAATTACCGCCAGAGGGCAACCCCACCCCTGCCTGACGCCCGGCCAGCTCCGCCCAGCGGCCCAGCACGTACCGGATCAGGGGCGGCTCACTGCCACGCCGCTCGAACAACACCCCGCCCGGATAACGCGGCCCCAAGCGGCGCACCAGCTCGGCGGCCAGCATCGTCTTCCCCACGCCGCCCATCCCGTAGATGGCGATCACCGGGCGCTCCTGCCCGGCGCGGCGAAGCAGCGCGGCCACCTCCGACAGCTCCGCCTCCCGCCCGACAAAGCGCCGAGCGGCTGCCGGGGTCTGGTCGGCGAGCCACGCGCCCCGCCGGAGGGCCACCGCCTCCAGCGCCGCCTGTAGATCGCGCCAACCCTCTTCTCGTGTCAGATCGATGGGGGCCAGGCCATATTCGGCGAGGTAGCCGGGAAGCGAACACGGTTCAAGCAGCACGGGGATCACCGGGATGAAGCGGCGCAGCGCTTCCCAGGTTCAAGCAAAAGCAGCGTGTCGGGGGTGAGGGCGACGATCAGCGCGGCGCTCCAGCCGAGCAACTGCCCGGTGGTCGCCCACCGGCTGGCCGGGTCTTCGCCCGATGGGAGGTCTTCCCAGACGGTATACCCGGCTTGCTCTAACCACTCGGCCAGGGGTTCAACGGTCCGCTGACGATCCACACCGGGATAGCTGAGGTACACCGGCGGCCTGACCGCATCCGGCGGGACCTGGCTCTGGTGCGCCTGCTGCCAGATAGAACCCGCCCCGGCAAGAGCCAACGCGCCGCGCTCGCCACCATGAGAAGAAGTAATCGCCAGTTGGGGCATGCCATCAGTCATTCGATGTACTCTGGATTGCCGAGCTTCACATATGCATTTTAACTAGAAAAGGGTGGAGGTCAAGGCCAACCTGACAGAATCAGGGCGATTTGTAGAAAAAAGCGTCGATTGGGGGATGAGATGGCGGAAAAACCGCTGGAATCGGAAATAAAAAAGCGGTAGAAAACATCTACCGCCAGATCACAAATCTCGTGGGTGTGGCTTACGCTCAGGCTCAGGCTGCACCGAGCACCACTCTTACGTGGAGATGACGATGGGTGCGCATCGAGGCAACCCGGAGCTTCACCTCGACCAGGTTTTGCTGGTACATCTGGAGCAAATCACTCTCGCTGCCCTGGAAGTGGGCGAGGACCTCGCTGGCGCAGTGCGCGCACCAGGTCTCCCTGCACACCTTATCGCTGAGCTGGTGGCTGCGGCGCAGGCGGCGGAGAGTCAGCGAGAAGGCGATCACTTCCGGGTCTGACACGGGCAGCGATTGAACGCGATCGACCAGCTTCGCCCAGCGGCGGCCTTGCTGCGCGCGCAACAGATTAACGCTGGAAGCCGGGAAGAATGCGCGTTGGTTAAGAGCCATGTTTAATCCCCATCGCTAATAGCACACCGTAATATATGCCGACCGCCCCCCACACACTTAAGGATATGCATGAAGGGGTCGAAATGCAATCTCCCGGTAGTACCAAACAGGTTAGAAAATAATTAGAAACTTTGTTCGATATCGTTAGAAGAAACGGCTCCCGGCGCACACGGGCAGCGGATCAAGGGCCAACCAGGACGAGGTTTATTCGAATGGCCGCCTACCGGTGGCTGGCCCGCGTGGCATGACACATCGCAGCGTGGTGCCTGGAAACCCGGCTCGATTCCGTTGGAAGACAACTGTAACCACCGGCCCCGCCGTTCACTGGTAGAATTGACCTTACCACGGCATGCGGCGAACGGCCTGCCAACCCCTTTCTCGTTTTTGTCAGGATTTGCTTTGAGCGGACGGCGCATGCTATAGTGGGGACGACTTTAACAGCGAACAGGATTATTTGGTGATGAGCAATTACGACCTTGAACAGGGCGACTCCCCGGTCAACACCCGCCAGGCTACCGATCAGTTCACCCGTGATGGCCTGCCGCCGGGAACCGGGCGGCTGAACCCCGCCGCGCTGGCCGTCCACTCGCGCATCACCTCGCAAGATCGGCAGCGTCTGCTGCGCGACCTGAGCGGGACCGGGTCGCTGCGGCGCAGCATCAAAGTCGACCAGGCCCCGGTCACGATCAAGCAGTTTTTGCGGGGCGAGATCGAGCTGGACACCGAGCTGGCGCGCGCTGGACACCGAGCTGGCCCGCCGCTTCGCCAACGCCCCGCTGATGACCTCGATCGCGCGGTCACCACAGGACACCCGCGCGGCCAGCCGCGCCACGGCGATGCTCTCCAGCCAGGACGGGTTCGCGATGCTGACGCTGGACATCTTCAGCGACCAGGGCACGACCGAGGCAACCTTTACCTCGAACCACATGCTGGCCCTGCGCTTCACGCTGGACAACCTGAGCAACTACGACAAGCGCAACTGGCTGGACCTGATGCGCCGTGAGGCCGGGGTGGCCTTTCTCTGGAACAACCGCCGCTGGGAGGAAGATTACTTCATCTTCGTGCTGCGCCCGCACTACGTGCGGATGTACGCCTTCTCCCCCCAGCAGTTCGACTCGTCCGTCCGGCTGACCCACCCGGTCGCCCGGCAACTGATCAACTGGCTCGACATGCGCTGGGGTGTCCGCGGCTGACGCTTCGCTCACACACGCCGCGGCGGGCTGACCGTTCGGCCCACTAACAACCGAATTTCACCAAGCGACCTCTTTTACAGGGTCGCTCTTTTAACGTGTATATCTGCCAAGACGCCGACAGGGGGAAAGAAGATTATGAGCGTACACGTGGTCGTCGGTGCCCAATGGGGCGACGAAGGGAAAGGCCGGGTCGTGGACTGGTTCGCCGGGCAGTCGGACATCGTCGCCCGCTACGCCGGGGGCGACAACGCCGGGCACACCGTCCAGGTAGGGGGCGAATCGTTCAAGCTGCACCTGGTGCCGTCGGGGATCGTCCACCCGGGCGTGGTGTGCGTGCTGGGCGGGGGGATGGTCGTCAACCCGCTGAAGCTGGTCGAGGAGCTGGACGGCCTGGAGGAGCGCGGGGTGGACGTCGACCCGGCGCGCGTGCTGCTGGCCCAAAACGCCCACCTGATCACGCCCGCCCACCGGGCGCTCGACCGGGCGAAGGAAGCCAGCCGGGGCCGGGACGCGATCGGCACCACCAGCCGGGGGATCGGCCCGGCCTACACCGACAAGGCCGCGCGGAGCGGGCTGCGCGCCGGGGAGATGTGCCACCCGGAGCGGTTCGCCGAGCGGGTCAAGGCGCACGTGGAGGCGCACAACCGCGTCCTGAGTGAGATCTACGGCGCGGAGCCGCTCGACCCGACGCAGGTCGCCTGGGAGCTGGCGCAGGCGGCGGCGCTGCTCGCCCCGTACGTGGCCGACACGGCCCTATATTTGCACGAGCAATTGGAGGCGGGCGCATCGGTGCTGGGCGAGGGGGCGCAGGGCACGCTGCTCGACCTGGACCACGGCGGCTACCCTTACGTGACCAGCTCATCGGCCACGGTCGGGGGCGCGATCACCGGGCTGGGGATCGGCCCGAAGCACGTCGAGCGGGTGACGGGCGTGGCGAAGGCGTTCACGACGCGGGTCGGGGCAGGGCCGTTCCCCACCGAACTGACCGATGAAGTGGGCGACCGGCTGCGCGGCACGGGCGAGAACCCCTGGGACGAGTTCGGGACGACGACCGGCAGGCCGCGCCGCTGCGGCTGGCTGGACATGGTGCTGGTGCGCTACGCGGCCCGGATCAACGGGCTGACCGACCTGGTGATCACCAAGCTGGACATCCTGAGCGGCTTCGAGGCAATCCCGATCGCCAATGCCTACACCTACGAGGGCGAGACGCTGACAGAATTACCCACCGAGCACCAAGTGTTCTCCCGCTGCCAGCCGGTTTACGAATCGGTGGACGGGTGGGAGGAGGACATCATGGGAATCCGGGAGCTGGACGACCTGCCGCCTGCCGCCCGCGCCTACGTCGCCCGGATCGAAGAACTGGCCGGGGTGCCGGTGGCCCAGGTGACGGTCGGGCCGGAGCGCGAGCAGGCTATCGAGCGGGCCTATGCCTGACGAAGAGGTTTACCGGTCGCCGTTCTCGTGGCGCTATGGGAGCGCCGAGATGCGGGCGCTGTGGTCGGAGGAAGAGAAGCGGCGGCGCTGGCGGCGGGTGTGGGTGGCGCTGGCCGAAGCGCAGGCGGAGGCGGGGCTGGTCAGCCAGGAGCAGGCCGCCGACCTGCGGGCGCATCAGAACGAGATCGACATCGACCGCGCGCAGCAGATCGAGGCCGAGATCCAGCACGATGTGATGGCCGAGGTGCGGGCCTTCGCCGAGCAATGCCCGGTGGGCGGGGGGATCATCCACCTGGGCGCGACGAGCATGGACATCACCGACAACGCCGAGGTGACGCGCCAGCGCGACGCGCTCGACCTGCTGCTGCCCAAGCTCGACCGGCTGCTGGCGGCGTTCGCCGCACAGATCGAGCGGTGGGCGGGGACGGCCTGCATCGGCTGGACGCACCTCCAGCCCGCCGAGCCGACGACGATCGGCTACCGGCTGGCGCTCTACGGGCAAGACCTGCTGGCCGACGAGGCCGACCTGCGGCGCATACGGGCCGAGCTGCGCGGGAAGGGGATCAAGGGGGCGGTGGGCAGCCGGGCCAGCTACGCCGACCTGCTGGCCGGAACTGATTCCACGCCCGCCGTGCTGGAGGCGGCGGTGATGACGCGGATCGATTTAGAGGCCGCGCCCCTGGCGGCCCAGACTTACCCGCGCCGGGCGGATTGGGCGCTGCTCTCGGCGCTGGCCGGGCTGGCGGGGACGATCTACCGCTTCGCCTTCGACCTGCGCGTGCTGCAAAGCCCGCCGATCGGGGAGTGGGCGGAGCCGTTTGGGACGAAGCAGGTGGGGTCGTCGGCGATGCCCTTCAAGCGGAACCCGATACGCGCCGAGAAGCTCGACAGCCTGGGGCGATTCGTGGCCGGGCTGCCGCGAGTCGCCTGGGACAACGCCGCGCACTGCCTGCTGGAGCGCACGCTGGACGATTCGGCCAACCGGCGGGTGATCATCCCGCAGGCGTTCCTGGCGGTGGACGAGATGCTGATCAGCGCGGCCCGGATCATCGAAAACCTGGCGGTCGACGAGAGGCGAGTGGCGGACAACCTGGCGCGCTACGGGGTGTTCGCCGCCTCTGAGCGTGCCCTGATGGCGCTGGCCCGCGCCGGAGCCGACCGCCAGGCGATGCACGAGCGCATCCGGGAGCACAGTATGGCCGCCTGGGCGGCGATCCGGGATGGCGAGCCGAACCCGCTGCCCGACCTGCTCGCCAACGACCCTGCCTTGAACGCGTACCTGTCCGGCGACCAGATACGCGCGCTGATGGACGCCTCCGACTACACGGGCGACGCCGCCCAGCGGGCACGGGCGCTTGTGGAGTCGATCAGGGGGCGGGCTGTTTCGGGCGGTTGATCAGTTTATCAAGCCGGGGAGGGGAATTCTCAGGGGCGCAGGCGGGGCGGAATGGGCAGAAAGAGCTGCATGCGGCGCCCATCCTCACCATTCTCAACCCCAACGCCGGCCACGATCAGCACCGACATCTCATCCAGGGGCCGCCCCTCGTCCC
>JARRJX010000197.1:2427-13452 GCA_037388645.1 Chloroflexota bacterium | reverse complement strand
ATTTCCCGGCGAGCTCAGCAGCGTCTCGATAGCGGGAGGCACCCGCACGTGCGAGACCAGCATCGAGAAATTCTCAATGCCAAGCTGGTGGGCCTGCAAGACGGCCATCGCGTTGGCGGGGGCGGTGGTCTCGAAGCCCACGCCGAAGAACACAACTTCTCTATCCGGGTTCTCCTGGGCGATCTTCAGGCAGTCGAGCGGGGAATAGACCACACGCACGTCGCCACCCTCCGCCTTGACCTGGAACAGGTCTTTATGGGAGCCGGGAACGCGCAGCATATCACCAAAGGAGGTGAAGATCACCTCCGGGCGCGCGGCGATCTGGAGCGCCTTGTCGATCAACTCCAGCGGCGTCACGCAGACCGGGCAGCCCGGCCCGTGCACCAGCTCGATCTCATCCGGCAGCAACTGGTCGAACCCGTGCCGGATGATGCTGTGCGTCTGGCCGCCGCAGATCTCCATCATCACCCAGGGCCGGGTGACGGTCTTACGAATCTCCTCCAGAAGGGGCTTGACCCGCTCCGCGTCGCGGTATTCGGTCAGATGCTTCACGACTGCCCCTCACTCCGTGCGGCGGTTTCTTCCGGCCCTAACTCCTCGGCCAGGGCGTCGATCTCCCGCAGCAGAGCAAGCGTCTCGTGCGCCTCCTGCTCGTCGATCAGGTTCAGCACAAAACCGACGTGCACCAACCCGTAATCGCCGATCTTCGCTTCCGGCACATAGGCCAGGCAGGCTTCCTTGACGATGCCGCCAAAGTCGACCTTGCCCATTTGCAAGCCGTTTAACTCGTAAATCTCTGTAATCCGGCCAGGAATCCCCAGGCACATAGTCAGCTCCCCTGTACTAACTCGCGCGCTTCAGCCGACCCAGCGGTGGTTTTGCGCACCTGCTCGCGCAGCCAGTCATACCAAGCTTCCAATCCTTCGCCGGTGCGGCAGGACACCGGGAAGAAGGTCAGGCCCTCGTTCAGCGCCTCGACGCCACGCCGGAAGTAGTCGATGTCGAACTCCTGGACGGCGAGGTAGTCAATCTTGTTCAGCAGCAGCACGTCCGCCCCCCGAAACATGGTCGGGTACTTGTAGGGCTTGTCGTCGCCCTCCGGGATGCTGGCGATCACCACGTTGGCGTGGGTGCCAAGCTGGAAGCTGGCCGGGCAGATCAGGTTTCCGACGTTCTCTACGATCAGCAGGTCGACGGCGTCCAGGTCGATGCGATCCAGCGCCGGACTCAGCATGTGGGCCTCCAGGTGGCAGCTCCCGCCGGTGTTGATCAACTCGACCTGGATGCCCTGGGTGGCGATCTTCTCCACGTCGACGGGCACGACGTCGCCGTCGACGGCGGCCAGACGCAGGTCGTCCTTGAGCGCCTCGACCGTGCGCAGGATCAGGCTGGTCTTGCCCCCACCCGGCGAAGCCATCAGATTGATGGCAAAAACACCGGCAGCGTCAAGCCTGGTGCGAAGCCCGGCGGCCAGCTCGTCGTTGATGCTCAGGATATGTTCCTCGACCTGTACCCTTTTTGTCTCCGTCATAATCCCCTCTTATTGATCAACTTCGTTCTCGATCTCGATACTGTCCAGCCTGAATTGATCGCCGTCGACGACCTTGACCTGCGCCCCCCCACATTGGGGACACTGCCCCTCGAAGGCGGAAAATCCGAACTCGGCCTGGCAGGCCAGGCAACAGAGGCGGCCTGGGACGCGCTCAAAATGAAGCTCGGCCTGCGCGGCGATGGAATCCTTTGCCATGATCTCCCAGTAAAACTGGATCGACTCGTCGACGACCGACGAAAGCTCGCCGATGACCAGGTTCAGGCGGGTCACACGAGTAGCTTGCGCTCTGGCTGCGTGTTCAAGAGTCAGGTCGAGCAACTGCTCTGTGATCCCTAACTCGTGCAACGGCATCCTCCAAGAAATCGGATACGAACTATCTACATTTAAGCATTACTCATTATACCCCTCCCGGACAGTAATGCTTATCACAAGCGGGCGTGATCTTCTTCCCGAACCAGAGCACAAAAGGCTTTTCACGATTCCAGGCTTCTCCCCACCCGCGTGCCTATGATTGGCTTCAGAGGGGACATGCCGTTGCGCGATTTCCACTCCTTCTATCCCGGTACCAGGATATTGGGCGGCTTCTTTGTGCTGTGGCAGGGGCTGGCTGCGCTGGGCGCGGTCACCGGGACGACGGCGCTGATCCTGACGCTTACCCAGGGATCGAAACAGACGCCTGCCAAGGCACCTGAGGAGCCGGAGCCAGCCGAGGAGGCGCACTCCTAGCTTGTCAAAACGTAGGCCAGCGCGTATGCTCAGTGTATAGGCTTTCGGTACAGCGATGACCGTTGTGGTTGGGCACGGCCAGGACGTTGATATGGCCCAGAAAATACTGATAGTGGAAGACGAGGCGCGGATCGCCCGCCTGGTGCGCCTGTACCTGGAGGAAGCCGGGTTTGAGGCAATGGTCATCGAGGACGGGAGACAGGCGATCTCCGCCTTCAAACACGAGCTTCCCGACCTGGTCATCCTCGACCTCAACCTGCCCGGCAAGGACGGCCTGGACGTCTGCCGGGAGCTGCGCCGCCAGTCAGACGTGCCGATCATCATGGTGACGGCGCGCAGCGAAGAGGCGGACAAGCTGGTGGGGCTGGAGCTGGGGGCGGATGATTACGTCGTCAAGCCGTTTTCCCCACGGGAAGTGGTGGCCCGTGTCAGGGCGGTCTTACGCCGGACGGCGGGCGACGTCACCCGGCCCGAATTGATCCGGGTGGGGAGCCTGACGCTTGATCCCAACGCATATCGCGCCGAGATCGGCGGCGAGGAGCTGTCGCTGACGCCGTCGGAGTTCGAAATCCTGAGCGTGCTCGCCCATAACGCCGGGCGCGTGCTGACCCGCATGCAACTGCTGGAGAAAACGCAGGGGCTGGCGTATGAAGGGTATGAGCGCAGCATCGACCAGCACATCAAAAACCTGCGTAAGAAGATGGAAAACGAGGCCGGATACCCCCGGATCATCCACACGGTGCACGGCGTTGGCTACCGCCTCGACCCGGCTGAGTGACAGGCATGATGGCAAGGAAAGACAGACCGATATTCCGCAGTCTGTGGTTTAGGCTGATAGGCGCGTTTGCGGTGGTGATCGGCGTGATGCTGCTGGTTGTGGTGCTGGTGACGAGGGGAGTCACCGAACGGCAGTTTGACCAGTATCTGAGCCAGCGCGACGCGCTTTTTGTCGACATCCTGGCGCGAGAGCTTACCACGTATTACCAAGAACGGGGCAGCTGGGACGACGTGGAGGAGGAAGTGTTCGCCGCGCCTCCCCCGGTGGCGGTAGCGGGGCCGGTCGTCGTGCCAGAGCCAGCCGACGGGGGGGAGTCACAGGGTGGTGTCGCGCTGGGGCCTGGGCTGCACCGGCAGGACGGAAACGGCGACCGTTACTATGGAGGTGGCCCTGGACAACACGGGGTCTGGGACGCCTTCGGCCTGCAGATGGTGCTGGTCGACTCCGACGGGAAGGTGATCACCGATTCGCACAACATCTTCGAGGCGGGCGAGAGCCTGGACAACGGGCTGCTGGCCCAGGGTGAGCCGATCCAATATGACGATCGGGTTGTTGGGACGCTGGTCGCGCTGCGGGAAGAGTCTCCGGCGGTGGCAACCGCCAGGACGACTTTCCTGTGGTCGGTCACCGGCTGGCGGTCGTGATGGCAGGTGGCGTGGCAGTGCTTTTGGGGACGCTGATCTTTATCCGGGTTACCCGCCCGCTGCGCCAGATTCAGCAGGCATCGCACGATCTGGCAGCAGGCGACCTGACGGCGCGTGTCCCGATCTCCACAAAAGACGAGCTGAGCCAGGTCGCCGATTCATTCAACCAGATGGCGAGCCAACTGGAAAACCAGCAGCGCCTGCGCAAACAGATGATCGCGGACATCGCCCACGAGCTACGCACGCCGATCAGTGTGTTTCAGGGCACGCTTGAGGGAATGCTGGACGGCGTGCTGAAGCCGGAGCCGTCGGAGCTGCGCGACCTGCACGCCGAGACGCGGCGGCTGGCGCGTCTGGTCGAGGAGCTGCGCACCCTGTCGCTGGCCGAGGCGGGACAGCTCCAGCTGAAGCGCCAGCCGGTCGACCTGGGCGACCTATCCGCCACGCTGGTGCAGCGGATGTCGCCCCTCGCGCAGACGCGAGAGGTGGGCATCGAGACCGAGATCAAGGAGGGGCTGCCGCTGGTCTCGGTGGACGCCGACCGGATCGTCCAGGTGCTGACGAACCTGCTCGACAACGCGCTGCGCTACACACCGGCAGGCGGGCAGATCACCGTGCGGGTGAACCAGGTGGATGGGCAGGTGCAGATGTCGGTGGAGGACGAAGGGCCGGGCATCCCGGAGGAGCAGATCCCCTACGTTTTCGAGCGTTTCTGGCGTGGGGATCGATCGCGCAGCCGAGACAGCGGCGGCTCCGGGCTGGGGCTGTCGATTGCCCGGCAACTGGTCGAGCTGCATGGCGGAACGATCTCGGCCACCTCAGCACCGGGCAAGGGCAGCACCTTCTGGATCGCGCTCCCCACGATAGGCAGCGCTGGGGCGGAGAGCCGGAGCTGAAAAATCATTACGTCTGCGAGTGAGCAGAAATGGGCGCTCTACAAAAACTTCCCCGGTTGATCTATCGCTTGATGAAGCTCCCTCCCCGGGTTCTTTACCGGTTAGGGCTGGGGTCGCTGATCGGGCGGTACGTGTTCCTGTTGACCACCACCGGGCGCAAGTCCGGGCTGCCGCGCGTCACACCATTGCAGTACGAGGAGCGAGACGAGGCGATCGTGGCTGCCGCCATGCATGGCACGGGGGCGGATTGGGTGCGTAACATCCTAGCCGACCCCTGCGTTGAGGTGGAGGTGAAAAACCGGCACTTCCCTGGGCAGGCGGAGGTGGTCACCGAGCGGGGGCGCGTCGCCGATTTCCTGGCCTATCGCCTGCGGCAACATCCCCGAATGATCGGCAGCATGCTCCGAGCCGAGGGGCTGTCTGCACAGCCCAGCCGGGAGCAGCTGGAGGATTACGCTGCCGGGTTGGCCCTGGTGATCATCCACCCGGAGCAGGAAAGACGCCTATTGTAAGGGCCATCATTCTCATGCCTCGAAGTCAATCAGAGGGCACTCAAACACAGCAGAAAACGGAGACAGATGCAACGATCGACTGATGGCCCCAGAGCACCCCTTCCCGCCCCGCTGCGGGGCATCGAGGAAACCACCTGGACATACACGTCGGTGGTAAGACGCCTGCCCAACACCGCCCGGCGTGTGATTCAGGAGAACGACTACCCCCCATCCATCAACCACCAGCTGGAGACTCTGGCCGAGGAGATACCGAACAGCCCGATCCGGCTGCTGACGGATGCCAATGCCCCGGACACTGCGGATTGGGCGGGTTATGTGGCCCCTTACCAGGGGCAGAACTGGCTGGAAGTGCCCTGGTTCTTTGCCGAGTATTATTTCTACCGACGCATCCTTGAGGCCACGCAGTATTTCCAGACGGGCGAGGAGCCGCCGCACGATCCCTTCGTTTACCAGAAAGAGCAGGGGTTGATCACGGTGCGGGAGACTATCCGGGCTTTGGGCGCGCGGCAGGATGAGCTGCTTCGCGAGAATTCCTGGAGCCGCGGGGCGCTGAGCGAGCTTCTGGCGGCGGCGCTGTGGGGGAACCAGGCCGACCTGAGCCTCTGGCCCGCCGACGAAGGGGAGAACCCGCACGGGGAACTCAAGCAGCAACGCGCCGAGCAGATCGTCGTCGACGAGAGAGAGCAGGTGGTCGTGTATCTTGCCGGGGCCACACCCTGCGCGCGGATCGATTTCATCGTCGACAACGCGGGATCGGAGGCAGTCACCGACCTGTGCCTGGCGGATTACCTGCTGAGCACGGACATGGCTCAGGTGGTGCAGCTCAACCTGAAACCTTACCCGGTCTTCGTGTCGGACGCGATGATCAAGGACATCAGGGCCACGGTCGATTTCCTGGCAGGGGATGAGGATGTGAACGTCAAGGCGCTCGCCGCCAGGCTGGCGCGCTACCAGGACGAGGGCCGCCTGCGCCTGGCGGCAGACGCTTACTGGTCTTNNNGACGCGAACTACCGCCGCCTGCTCGGCGACCGGCACTGGCCCTACACGACGCCGTTTGCGGAGATCGTGCGCGGCTTCCCCGCCCCGGTGACGGCACTGCGCACGTTCAAGTCGGAGGTGATCGCCGGGTTGCTGCCTGGACAGGCCGAGGCGCTCGCCGAGCGCGACCCGGAGTGGTTAATCAACGGCAGACTGGGGCTGGTTCAGTTCGCCAACCCGCTCCCAGAAGCTGGGTGATCCGAGGTCGTTATGCCTACCCGACTCGACGACGAACGTTACATATTTCTTAAAATATAAAAGTTTCCTGAAATAACATCTTGTAAATGAGTAGTTGCATGTTATTTGTCAACATAGTAATATTGCGAAAAGTGTCTTTGTAGACACTCACATGACTGAGGAGATCTAGACAAGGAACCAGACATGACACTCAAAGACTTGGTCTCTCCCTCTATCCAGGCGCTTGTTAAGCACTACATCGCGAATCGGCTGTTGTTAATTCACCCCAGCAGCCGCTATCGCACCCTGTTGATTGCCGCGCTGATCGACGACCCACCCTGCCCCCTCTACTATTACAGCCTGAGCGTTCAGGACGTGACGCTTGACCAGTTTCTCACTGGCCTGGCACACGACCTGGCCGACCAGTATCCCACTTTCGGCAGGTACGTCAACGAGGCGCGCAATCACCAGCCAGATGACTTCGCCCATCTGGCAACAGCATTAGCCAACGATCTCGCCGAGTTAAATGATCAAGACTACATCTTGATCATCGATGAATACGATCGGGCTGATGATGTCCAGGAGATACAGTCTTTCGTGGAGTACCTGCTTGACTATTTGCCTGAGCAATGCCATCTGCTGATCAACAGCCGATCATTGCCTCGCCTGCCCTGGGTGGCCCTGGTTGCCAAACGACAGGCGGTAGTGTTGAGAGACGCACGCATGCTAACCAGTGGGTTTTATTCGGAGGATTTGATCGGAAACCCTAATGTGGAGGTATTTGCCCTTGGGCCAGGCTACGTCATGGTGAATGGCCGTCATGTCACAACGTGGGAAGGGCACTTACCGCGACTTTTATTTTTCTTTGCTCTTGACCGTCCGATGGTAACGCGCGCGGACATATGTCAGGCTTTCTGGCCCGAGCTTCCTTTAGACCAGGCTGTCAACGTCTTTCACGTGACGAAAAGACGGCTGCACAAAGCACTCGGCTTCGACGTGCTGGTCCATGAAGGAGGGCATTACCGAATCAACCCGGCGCTCAATTTGCAGTACGACGTGCTGGAGTTTGTCAATCACCTAGTCGAGGCGCGTGTCGGGGAAGATGGGGAGAGCGCCCAGCACTGGCAGCAGGCCATCGACCTCTACCGGGGGAGCTACCTGCAAGGCCACGACGATCCATGGATCGTCGCGCGCCGGGCGGACTTCCGGGAGGGGTATCTGGAGGCGCTTACCGAGCTAGGCAGCATTCACTTGGAGAGCGGCGACCATCAACAGGCTTTGGGGCTGTACCTGCGCGCGGTGAATGAAGCCCCTAACCGTGAGGATTGGCACCGTGAGATCATCCGGCTATACGGCGTACTTGGCAGACGCGGGGAAGCCGCCGAACACTATCAGAAGTTAGAGGCAGACCTACAGGAGCGTTATAATATTGCGCCCTCGCCGGAGACACAGGCGGTCTACCAGGAAGTGATCGGCCAGTAAAGCAACAGCCGACTGCCAGCCTTATCTCATCAGCATCAGAGCCTTTCATCCGAAAGGCTCTTTGCGTTGTCAGGCAGGGGTCTCCCTACCCCGTCAGTTGAGGCAATTGCGGTAAAGCGCCTGAATCCGGTCGGCGATAAGGGGCCAGGCGTACTCCTGGGCGTGCTGGGTGGCGGCAGCCGACATCTCCCGGCGGAGGGCCGGGTTGCTCAGCAGCAGACACATCTTGCCCGCCAGCTCGTCAGGCTCGCGGTCGGGGACGTGGAACCCGGTCACGCCGTCCTGGACGAGATAGGCCAACCCCCCAACCTCCGACGCGATCACCGGCGTGCCGCAGGCCATCGCCTCCAGCGCGACCATCCCAAACGATTCGTAGTGAGAGGGCATGATCACAGCTTCGGCTGCCGAGTAGTAATAGGGGAGCGATTCCTGGTTCCTCGACCCGATAAAGGTGACCAGGTCGTTCAAGTCTAACTCATCCCCTAACTGTTCGAGCCGACTGATCTCGGCATCCTGACGGTGCTCGTCGGTGTCTACTGCCCCACCCACGATGACCACGCACAGGTTGGTGCTCAGCTCAGGCATACTCCGCTTGAGGATAGCGATGGCACGCATCAGGGTATCAAGGCCCTTCAACGGCTCGATCCGCCCCACGAAGAGCAGCATCCGGTGGTCGCCTGGCATGCCAATCGCGCTCTGGGCCTCCTCCCGAGGCAGAGGCTGGAAATGCTCTACGTCGACGCCGGGGGGGATCACCCTGATCTTTCCCATGTCTGCGCCGTACAGCCACATCAACTGGATGCGCTCTGCCGGGGTGGCCGCCACCAGAATGTCCGCCCGGTCGATCACCTGTTTCTCGACAGCCAGCCGCACCTCGGATTCCCGCTCCATGTCGCTCTGGGCGATCCGGTTCTTCATCTGGCCCAGCGTGTGGAACATCTGGACCACGGGCACCCGCCAGGTCTCGCGCAGGGCGAGGGCCGCCGCGCCGGACAGCCAGTAATGGCTGTGGATCAGGTTATAACTGATGCCCTCATCCGCGGCGAAGGCCCGCACGCCGTCCACGAACTCCGGCAGGTGAGGATAGATCGCCTTCGTGGAAAGGGGCTGCTCCGGGCCGGTTGGCACGTGAATCACCCGGACGCCTGGGGCAAGCTCCCGGTCGCTGACGTGCGGCACACACGGGTCCTGGGACCGGGTAAACACGTCGACCAGGACGCCGCGCCTCCCCAGCTCCTTGCTCAGTTCCCGCACGTAAACGTTCATGCCGCCGGTTTTCTTTCCGCCCAGGGCGGCCAGCGGGCAGGTGTGGACGCTGAGCATGGCAACGCGTGTAGGGAGACGGCTCACAATTACACTATTCCTTTTACTCAACGCCTGATGATAACGTTATGGAGGGTGGTCGTCTCAGCCCCCATGCGGTATTTGTAGGTCTCGTCCCCCCGCAGGAAGTCGTAATAACGAAAGCCGCGCCGGATCGCATCCTGGATGCTGTAGGTGAGCAGGACAATGCCAGGGCTGAGGTAGGAGAACGTCGCGGCATCAAGCCCGGAGTTGTAGAGCATCATGCGATCACCATAGCCAAACTGCCACATCGCGGCGGCCCGCTGACCTTCGACGGTCAGGAAGACCAGGTTCAGGATACCCTGATCGTACAACAGTTTCCCGGTCTCGTGGAAGAACGCCCGGTGACCCGGCTCCTGGAGGAAGTCGGCTTTGGCGGGGGCGCTCAGCGCCATTAATTCGAGAAAGGAGTCGATCTCCTCGTCCAGGTCGTGCTCCGGCCCGACCAGGTAAAAACCGGCTCCCTGGGCGTCCGCGCGGCTGCGCTTCCGGCGCAGCTCATGCCGCTGCTTCCCATCCAGCATCATCAGGTAGTCCTGGTAGTCGTCCGGGAGGGTGACCACCGGGCAGACGTTCTGCTGCGGGGTTTCCGCAGCAAGCCCGCGCGCCTGAGCAAGGCGCGGGAGGTGCTCAACCAGCGGGGAGGTCGCCTGGATGTTGCACAAGTCGATCACATCCCAGTCGGGGGAGGAATCGGACAGCATAAACGCCAGCCAGGCGTCCAGCGCGGCCTCCTCGCAGCCGGGCTGGAGGACAAAATCCAGATAATCGGTGATGTCCTCGCAGCCGACGATGTGAACGGCAAGGTCGGTATCGTGTTTCTGGATGAACAGCGGCATCACGCCGACCAGGGCGTTGGCCTCGTCGCGGACCGTCATCACCTCAAGCGTGCCGGTTTGCATGTGCTTCCACCAGACACGCTGCCAGCCCCGGCTCAGAAACAGGTCTGCCGGGTTATTAACATTCAATAACCCATCCCACTCTTCGGCCAGCGTGTCGAAAGCGGATGGGGTAGCGTCAAGCTCTACCTTCACAATACCTCACTTGAATTTGGTCAGATTGCCCACCTGGGAGATTCTACACAGGCGGTAGAGGCGTTTGCAAGTATAAACACGCTCGAATGGGGAAGCTCGCTACCGGTTTATCAACGGCTCGCGCTCAAAGAAGAGCGCCCACCACACTTTCCAACTGGGGATCTTTTCGACGGGAGGCTCCACCGGCGGCGGCGTGACCGGCAGGGGTTCTTCGGACTGCTGGTAAAGCGGGACGACCAGGGTCTCGCCGTCTCTCACCATCTTGCCTTCGTCGTGGGCCCAGTCTTCGACGAAGGCCGGGCTGCTGTAGTACACCTTGTCGGCTTCCAGGTCTTCCTGCTCCTGGATCAGGGAGTCGATCTCCGCCTCAAGCCGTTTCTGCTCTTCAACCTTCTGCTGCCCCTCGACGATGCGCTGGCTGAAGTCGATGACCAGCCGCCCACCAATCACCACCAGCGCCAGGAGAATCACCTGAACGTTGGTGAGGCGCAGGGGCCTCTTCCACCTGCTTTTGGGCGCTTCAGACGGCGTCTGGTTGTTCTGAGACATGGACATCTCGCTGCTCGGATCGAAAAAGCCAGGCCAAAGGCCCAGCTTTGCGTGGTGCCGAAGATGGGAGTCGAACCCATACGACCTAATGGTCACTACGCCCTGAACGTAGCGCGTCTGCCTATTCCGCCACTTCGGCTCAGAGAATATTGTACACCGGCAGGGTCAGTTGTCAACCCTTCTGGCCTCTTTGGCTGCGCGCATCACCTGGACCTCGCAGGCCCATTATAACGCAGAATGCTGCCAGCTTGCTGGCGGGTCAGGAATCCAGCCCACGGCGCGTCAGGACTCT
>JARRJX010000197.1:0-2287 GCA_037388645.1 Chloroflexota bacterium | reverse complement strand
GCCTGGGCATCGGGAGGGACTATAATGCAGCGGAATATGAAGAGGGACACAGGGACAGGTATGGATTTACAACAACCCCTATCGGTTGGGATGAAAGAGACCGACCACCTGGTAGGCGAGAATGCGCCCCTGGTCGAGTCCCAGCCCCAGGCCGTCGAAGAAGAGGGGCAGAAGGCGATTCTCGCCCCTGTCCTGCGCGAAATCCTGGAAACGGTTGTCCTTGCCGCCGTCATCTGGCTGTTGATCAACTTTACCACCGCCCGCTACGTGGTGGAAGGCTCCAGCATGGAGCCTAACCTGGTCACCGGCCAGTTTTTGATCGTCAACCGGCTGGCCTACCGATTTGGCGAGCCGCAGCGCGGGGACATCATCGTATTTGACTTCCCCGGCAATCCCAGCGATGATTATGTGAAGCGAATCATCGGGCTTCCGGGCGAGGAAGTACGGATCGAGCGGGGAAAGGTCTACGTCGGCGGTGAGCTGCTTGAGGAGCCGTACCTCGTAGACGGCCTGCTGACGCCGCGCGAGGGAACCTGGACGGTGCCGGAAGACAACTACTTTGTGATGGGGGATAACCGCCCAAGCTCCAGCGATTCCCGGACGTGGGGCACGCTTAATGCGGATTTCATCGTGGGCAAAGCCTGGCTATCCTACTGGCCTCCCAAGGAGTGGGGTGTCATCCCGCACTACGAGTTCGATACGGCGGGCAATTAACCCGGCCTGGGTCAACGCCTGGGCAGGGGCACGAGATTTTATAGAGATTCGGCGAAGGGAATTTACGTGGGTTCTGAATTGAAATGTGAGCTGTGTCACATCGGCACACTGCACGTGCATCACACCACCTACACCACCTGGGCAGACAGCCGACTGGTGACGCTGCCGAACGTGCTGACCTTAACCTGCGACGTTTGCGGGGAAGTGAAGCACGACGCCAGGGTGGTCGCGGAGATCGACGCCCTGCTGGGGAAGCGGCACCTGCACTCGAACGAAGCCGACCGGCCTATCACAAGCCAGAACAGCATGTTTATTGCCATGCCGACCACAACCAGGCAGTGGAGCATATAGACGATGAATTTATGGCATGAGCTTGCGCCCGGCCCAGATGCGCCTGACGTGATCTACACCATCGTCGAGATACCCAAAGGCAGCCGCAACAAGTATGAGTACCACAAACAAGCCGGGATTATCGTATTGGACCGGGTGCTTTATTCGTCTTTGTATTATCCCGGCGATTATGGCCTGATCCCGCGCACCCACTATGAGGACGGCGACCCGCTCGACGTGATCGTGATGATCAACGAGCCGACCTTTCCCGGCTGTGTGATCGCCACCCGGCCTATCGGCATTTTTCGCATGCTCGACCGTGAAAAGCCGGACGATAAAATCCTGGCCGTCCCGGACAGAGACCCCCTATACCGGGATTATCACGACTTGACGGATGTCCCCAAGCACTTCCTGGACGAGATCGCTCACTTCTTCTCGGTTTACAAAGACCTGGAAGGGGTTCGAGTCGAGCCGATTGGATGGGGCGACGCAGACGAGGCCAAGCAGAAAATCAAACACGCGATCGATCTGTACCTGTCCACCTACCAGCCGCCCAAGCTATAAACTCACCGGGCGCGCCGGCGCACAAATGAACCGACCAGCAGCGAGGATAACAACTGCGCCAGAGGGTTTTCGTCAGAGCCTTCTGGCTTTGTTCGTTTTATGGTCGGTGCTGGCCGCCTGTGCACCGTCGCCTGAGAGCGGCGAGAGCCTCCCCCCCACGCTGTCCGCTTCCGGCACGGCGGTGCCCGCCGAGCTGGTCGAGAGCTACCTGCAGGAAGCATTTCAAGTGGACGACCCCTTCGAGCGGCGCGAGCGGGTGCTGGTCGCCACCGAGGTCTTTCTGCGCTCGACCGACGTGCAGCAGGCCGACGACCGGGCCGCATCGGCTACCTTCACCGAGATCGCTTTCTCCTCCCAGCGGCTGCGGCTGCGCGACCCCGGCTTCATCCGGCGCAGCGGCGCGCTGGCCGTGGTCGGGCTGCCGGACGGCCTGGGGATGGTCCTGTATGACCTGAGCCAGCCACCTGGGGACGGCCTGCTGGAGCTGACCCGCTGGACGGTCGGGCTGAGCGCGCTGGAGGTGGACTGGGGCCAGGACGAATTCGGGGTGAGCTACGCGACCCTGGGCAATGACCAGGCGATCCGGGTGCATTTCCTGCTGGCGACGCGGGCGGAAACGGGCTGGCAGGTGGCCTGGCCGGGCGACGAGGAGGCGGGCTGGTGGTTCAACGCGACGAAC
>JARRJX010000196.1:0-5394 GCA_037388645.1 Chloroflexota bacterium | reverse complement strand
CCGTCCACCGCGCGCACCACCTGACGCTGAACGAAATGGCAGCGCCGGGCGGCGAGCTGCGGCAGGTCGAATTCGAGTCCGCGGCGGCGACGGTGGGCGAGGCGCTGGCCGGGGCGGGCGTCGAGCTGTACGAGTCCGACCGGGTATCCCCGCCGTTGAGCACGCCGCTTTCCGCCGACCTCGCCGTGACCGTCGAGCGTGGCACGCCCGTCACCATAGAAGCCGATGGCGGGACCTGGGTATCGCGCACCCGCCAGACCACGGTGGCCGGGCTGCTCGGCGAGGTCGGGCTGGCGCTCGATGGTGGCGATTACGTCCTGCCCGGCCTGGATTCACCACTCGCCCCCGGCCAGGTGGTGCAGGTGGTGCGGGCCGGTGGGACGACCCTCGTCGAGCGCGAGCCGCTCCCCTACGACACGCTGTACGTCCCCGACCCCGACCTGGAGATCGACCAACAGCGGGGGAGTGGATCGGCGTGACTCCTACCCCGCAGATTGTCGGCTACGGCACCCAGATCGTCGTCCGCTCGCTCGACACACCCTACGGCGAGCTGTAATATTGGCGGCACCTGCGCGTCCTGGCGACCTCCTACAGCCCCTCCACCGCCGGGGACAAGCAGCCCGGCGATCCCCGCTTCGGGCTGTCCGCCACCGGCGCGGAGGTCGTCCGTGGGATCGTCGCCGTCGACCCGCGCGTGATCAGCCTGGGCACGCCGCTCTACGTCCCCGATTATGGCCTGGGCACTGCCCTCGACACCGGCGGGGCGGTCAAGGGCCTGCGCATCGACCTGGGCTATGACGACCAGAACCTGACCTTGTGGTATGATTGGGTCGATGTCTACCTGCTGCTGCCCGTCCCACCACCTGATCAGATCGCCTGGGTGCTGCCCGAATAGCTGGTCGTATGAGCGATAAAGACACCCTGAGCCGCCTCGGCATCGAGCCGAAGAAGAGCCTGGGGCAGTACTTCATGGCCGAGCCAGCCGCCCTGCAAAAGCTGGTCGATGCCGCCCGGCTCGAGCCGGGCGATGCCGTCCTGGAGATCGGCCCCGGCCTGGGCGCGCTCACCGACCTCCTCGCCGAGGGGGCGCGCCGCCTGGTCGCCGTCGAGATCGATGGCCGGGTGATCCCCTACCTTCAAAACCGCTACGCAGCCTTTCCCAATGTCGAGATCGTCCAGGCCGACATCCTCGACCTCGACCTCGAAGAGCTGCTGGGGAGCGACGCCCAATCCTACAAAGTCGTTGCCAACCTCCCCTACTACATCACCTCGCCCATCCTGCGCCGCCTGCTGGAAGGGAGCGCCCCGCCCTCCCTGATCGTCGTCACTACCCAGCTTGAGGTCGCCCGCCGGATGGCCGCCCAACCCGGCGAGATGAGCCTGCTGGCGGTCGGCATCCAGTTCTACGGCACGCCGGAGATCGTCAGCCGTCTGAAGCCGGGTGTGTTTTATCCGCGCCCTGGAGTAGAATCGGCCATCGTGCGGGTCACCCCCCATCCGGGCGGGTCGCCCCTCCCCTCAGACGAGGGAGAGCGCTTTTTCCGGGTGGTGCGGGCCGGGTTCGGCCAGCCGCGCAAGCAGCTTCGCAACACGCTGTCTGCCGGTCTGCATGTGGGCCGGGAAGCGGTGGCGGGCTGGCTGGAAGAAGCCGGTGTCGACCCCAAACGCCGGGCCGAGACACTCTCCGTGGACGAGTGGCTGGCCTTATACCGTGTCGTCGATAACCACCAACCGATTCGAGCGAAGGATCATGCCGCAACGTAAAAGCCGACTCCAGGGATCTGAATCCAAAACGCGCTTCGATAACACCCAGCTTCGCATCCTGCAGGCCGTGATCATCCTGATGGTCGCCTTCGCCCTGGTCGGGATCGTCGTGCTGGTGCTGGATAGCCACTTCCCCGCCACCCAATTTGTGCTCCGTGGGGGCGGCCCCAGCCGCTACACGGAGGTCACCCCCCGTTACATCGATATCTGGGCCGTCCGCCCCGGCGACCGGCTGCGCTTTGTGACCATTTTCCACCCCGAAGGCGGTGTCCTCCTCTCCGAGGGCAACATCGTGACCGTGGCCGGGCCGCTCGTCCTGCGGGAGGAAAGCGTGGAACAGGTGGAGCCGCTGGGTGCGGAGATCGTCGAGTCGGAATTCCTGGCCGGGCCGGGGGCTGACAGCAACTACGTCTATCAGTTGTTCAAGCTGGAACAGTCGCCGGATTCGGACATCTATGGCATCGACGTGATGGCAGCCGATGTCCCCTACATCTCGCCCATCGACCAGACCACCCGCCAGTTGGCCCTGGGCGCGCCCTCCCAGACCTTCTACGAGCAGGTCGTCGTGGCGGTGGCCTTCCCGCGCGGCACGCGGATTGTCGACATCACCGAGTTGCAGCCCTACCGGCGCGTCCGGGTAGGCGGCTGGGTCGTCTACTACTTCGATACGACCGCCCTGCCCCAACAGGGCGCGATCCGCATCCAGTACCACCAGCCGCAAGGTTCCCCCCAGGCGCTCGACCCTATGGAGGTCGACGCCCGCCGCTGATCGTCAGTTATCGGATAGTCATTCCTCCCGCCTCCATGTGACGTTTGACACTTGAGATTCGAGGCCGATCCCGGTCAAATACTATTATCTGGATGTTTATAGTTGGGATTGTTGTATTGGCTGACGAACAGTCGAACGGAAAACGGGCAGCCATCACCTGCCGCCATGGCTGGGATTGCAAATTTGAGCGCGTTCATCACGCTGCGCTGACCGTTGCCAGCGCCCAGGACGTGGACAGCGCGCTGCAAACCATCGTCGACTCGGCCCGTGATGTGGTCGGCGCGGAGCTTGCCGCCCTGGGCGTGCCGGAGGAGTCGGGCGAGCGGTTGGCCCACTTCTTTGTTTCGGGCATCCCGGAAGATCGCCAGGAGCGGATCGGCCCCTCGCCGTTTGGCCGGGGGCTGCTGGGCCTGCTCCTGCGTGAGGGCCGCGCCTTGCGCCTGGATAACGCGCAGGATCACCCGGCTTTTTCTGGCTATCCCGACCATCACCCCTCGATCAGGTCGTTCCTCGGCATCCCCATCCAGAGCGGCGGGCAGATTTTTGGCGATCTGTACCTGGCGAACAAGCTCGGCGGGGGGGTGTTCACTGAAGAGGATCAGAACCTGATCGAGATGCTGGCCGCGCACGCGGCGGTCGTCATCCAGAACCTGCGCTTCCACCAGCAGGCACGGGCGCTCGCCCTGCTCGAATCCCGCGAGCAGATCGCCCGCCAGCTTCAGGACGACGTCCTCCAGGCGATGTATGGGGTTGGTTTGCAGTTGGGAGCCTTGGACTTACGGAGCCCGGAGGATGCGGCCTCCCAGGTCGGCGACATCCAGCGCCTGCTTGACGAGGCGATCCTGCGCCTGCGCGCCCACCTGCTCAGCCTGACCGCCCGGCAGAACGGCGGTCGGGGATCGATGTAGGGGTCAATCCAAAACGGTCACCGGGTCGCCGACCCGCACCTGCCCGCCTTCCAGCACGCGGAACAGCATTCCCCGCTGCCCTCTCGATTCCTCTTGCAGGCCGGGCCGGATCGAGTCGATGAAGTCACAGGGTGTACAGGGCACGGTCGCCTCAAGCAGCGCCTGGCCCACCCGCACCCGCTGGCCCCGCTCCAGGCTCATCACGTCCAGTCCCCTGGTCGTGATGTTTTCTTTGAAAGCCCCGGCTTCCAGCCCTAACTCCTCCAGGATTTCGAGGGGCATGATCAGCACCTGGCGCTTGCTGCCGGGGCGTGCTTTGCGGTCGCCGTCGAATCCGAGGTCGGTGACGATTGACCCCGCCTCAATCCGGGTCCTGCCCGGCTGGTTCTCTTCTGCGATGTAAAGGGCGATCACGCGGCTCACGCGGCTCTCCTACCACTCAACTTGAACGCGGTAACGTTAAGCAAACCACTGTAGCACGGCGGCGACCGAGGGCGTGTCGATCACCAGCGGGGTGGGCGTGAAGATCAGGATGAAAATCACCAGCGCGGCCACGCCCAGCGCCTTCCGCTTGGAGTCCAGCCCGGTGATCTCGTCCAGCACCGGGGCGTGGCGGCGTAACAGGAACAGCATCATCGCGATCCATATCCACCACCCGCTCCAGCCGAAGCCCAGGTTGATGATTCCCGCGTCCCGCAGCGACCCGGCGACGGCCATCAGCGCCAGCGCCCCGATCACCGGGATACGGGCCAGCTCAGCCCGCTCGCCAAACAACCCATAAAGCACGTGCCCGCCGTCCAGTTGGCCGATCGGCAGCAGGTTGAGCGCGGTCACCAGGAAGCCCGCCCAGGCGGCGAAGGCGACCGGGTGAACCCACACGTCAAGGTTGCCCTGCGGCAGCACCCGGCCAAAGACCAGGTACTTCAGCCCCAGGTAGGCCAGCGATTGGCCTTCGTGCAGGATCGAGGTCTGGACTCCGTTGGGCAGGTTGTTCAGGAACGCCTGGGTCGTGTCGACGTGCGAGAGCGACAGGCCGACGATCATCACCGGGATCGCCACCAGCAGCCCGGCTAATGGCCCCGCGATCCCGATGTCGAACTGGATCCGCCGGTTTGGTGCAGGCTCCCGCATCGCGATCACCGCGCCCAGCGTCCCCAGGATGCCGATTGGCAGCGGGATGAAGAACGGCAGGGTGGTATGCACCTTGTAGTGCCGGGCCACCAGGTAGTGCCCCATCTCGTGCGTCCCCAGTATCCCTAACAGGGCGAGCGTGTACATCGCTCCTTTAAGCAGCGCATCCTGGAACTCGGCGGCGCTCGGCAGCAGGTTGGCGGACACCTGCGGGCTTACCGAGCCGTTCAGCCGGTAGGCGAGGGCGGCAGGGAACGGCACGAAAAGCTCCCCCTGCACGCCTACGAAGAACACGCTCAACACCGTCGCCACCAGCAGCAGGATCGCCACCCACGGGACGCGCTTGCTCGCCCGCTCGAAGACGGTTGGCAGCGCGCGGACCACGTCCAGGCCATCTTCGCGGCGTAGCAGCGGCGTGTAGCCGACCGATTCGAAGGGCGGGCGTATCTGGCTGAACGCCGTTTCTGCCGTTACGTTAAGCCGTCCCCGGACGCGCAGAGGGGAGCGACCGCTTCCGTAGGTGATGTCCTGAACTGTCATCACCTCCTCCACCGCCCGGCGCAAGGTGTTGGTCACGCTCTCTGGCGGCGGGGTATCCGGGACGGTGCGGAAGAGTTGGTCGTATTGGCCTAATCCGGTGTCGTGCTGATTGTCGGCCATCAATGCTCCTTGGTAACAGCCAAATTCTATACCAGTGAATCAAACACAGGTGATTGTACCGCACTCGCCCCGTGCTGTGCCCACATAATCTGCGTCTGTCCACAAATCGATGGGAAAACGTCTACAGGTTGGCAAGGGATGGAGCGGGGGTCATTCCGGCGG
>JARRJX010000195.1:0-4937 GCA_037388645.1 Chloroflexota bacterium | reverse complement strand
CCCGTCGAACGCGGTGCTGGAGCCGGGCGCGAGCCAGATCGGGCTATGGACGGTTTCGGGGCTGGGCGGGTGTTGTGCGCTGGCGGGGCTTCTCGTCGCCGGTGGGGCGTTGGTGAGCGCGCTGCGTGCGCTCCGGGCCTGATCGGAGCGTGTCCCGATCGTTTCACCATAATCAAAATGGCGGGCAGCTCTCGATTCTGTCACCGAACTGTTATCCAACATCCCCGCAGTCGTGTTACGCTATTTGGCGGACACACTATACTATTCTCAGGCACTCAACCCTTTCGCTGGCTTATCGGTCATTTAAACAGTCAGGACGTATCATGTTCAACACATTGATATTCATTTTCCTGGGCGTGGCGGCTCTGCTGGTGATCGCGCTGGTCGTCGTGCTGCTCTGGCCCAGAGACGAGAGCTACCCGGCCCAGCGGGCTGCCGTCGAAGCAGAGGAGGGCCGCGTCGCTCCAGCCGCTTCCTCCGGCGGAATCTCGCTGCCCACCGCCGCTATGATCGGCCTGATCGGGGCCCGCAAAGGCTGTGGCGTGCTGGGTGGAGTCGCCTTCGGATTGGTGTTCGTCGCCGTCGGGGGAGTGATTGGGTTTTTCGGCGTGCGCACCTTCCAGAACGCGCAGGCCAGCCAGGAGTGGCCCAGCGTGCGCGGCCAGGTGACCCAGTCTCAGGTGGGCACCCATGACTCGGACGGCACGACGATGTACAGCGCGAACGTGGTCTACGAATACACGGTCGGCGACCGAAGCTACGTCAACGACCGGATTCACTTTGGCGAGGGCAGCTCGTCCAACCCCCGCCCGGCGCATAACATGGTGGCCGAGTACCCGGTCGGGGCGAGCGTGGACGTCTACTACAGCCCCGACGACCCCCTGAACGCGGTGCTGGAGCCGGGCACGAGCGGGTTGGGCGTGTGGGCGCTGCCGGGGATGGGCGGCTGCTTTGCCCTGTCGGGGCTGCTCGTGGTCGGGGCGTCGCTGCTCGGCGTGCTGCGCGGCAGGTAGGCTCGACCGGCGGGAGTCGTAACGCCACAAAGGAGGCATCTATCCTGAGTACAGACCGGCTGGGTATAATAAGAACCTCAATTTATCCCCCCTTAACCAGAGAGGGACGTTCATGAGCGGCCTGCCTGTCCAGAAATCATCAGCGAGCTTCTCCACCGAAAACACTCAGATCAAAGGACGTGACATCCCCATCGACTATCTGCGTTCGTGCGTGATCGTCCTGGTGGTCTTCCTCCACGCAGCGATTGCCTACACCACATTCAGCACCTTCAACGCAGCCCGCTACTTCGAATCGTCGGCCCCAATTGTGGATTCTGTCCGCTGGCCTTTCCTTGACCTGTTCGTCCTGTTCTTTGACACGTTTTTCATGCCCTTGTTGTTCTTCGTCTCCGGGCTGTTCACGTTCCACAGCCTTGACCGCAAAGGAAGCAGAGGCTTCTTCACCGCCAGGCTGCGCCGCCTGGGCATTCCTTTCCTGGTGGGCGCGGTCCTGATTGCCCCACTGGCATTCTTGCCCTCGTATCTGGCCTCAACCCCTGAGTCGCAAACCCCCTACCTGCTCAGGTTCTTCACGTCCGATGGCTGGCCGGTCGGGCCTCCCTGGTTCCTGTGGATGCTGCTGCTGTTCAACGGCATCGTGGCGCTCGCCTACCGGTTTGCGCCGGACGCGCTGGCACGATTGCGCAAGCCACCCACCGCGCTCGCCATTTTCCTGGTTATGATCGCCTCGTTTCTTGCTTTGGGTTTGTTCATCCCCACCTATTACTGGATATCTCTGGGGCCGTTCGACTTCCAGCCCGCCCGTCTCGGCCTGTATTTCGCCAGTTTCCTTTTGGGCATGGCTGCTGGCACCGGCCAGCAGTGGCGCACGGCAGGATGGCCGAGGCATTGGGGGCTCTGGTTGGGGCTGGGACTCTTTTCGTTTTTTGTCTACATAGCGCTGTTTATCGAGGCAGTCCGGCTGCCCGGTCCCGCCCATCAGGTGGCGGTCGGTGTGACCTATGCGACCAGCTGCGCTGGCGCGTCCCTTGGCTTCCTGGGGGCTTTTCGAAAGCTCGTTCGCAGACCCCGCCCCATCTTTGAAGGCGTCAGCGACAACTCGTATGGCATCTATCTCATCCATTACCCGTTTGTTCTCTGGATTCAGTTCTTCCTCCTTGCAGTAGTCTGGCCTGCCTGGGCCAAGTTCGGCGTTGCCTTCGTCGGTGCTCTTGCCCTGAGCTGGGGGACGAGCGCGTCGATCCGGCGGATTCCGGCGGTGCGCCGAATCCTCTAACGTCCATAACCTCCCCCCAGAATCGAAAGCGGGGAGCGCCGCAGCTCCCCACTTCCGTCGTACCACACACACCACGTCGACAATCAGCAGTAGTCGACCAATGTGGAAAATTGCTCACTCACTGCCTATCCGGAGACCGCGCAGCGGGTTTGCGGATAGGTTACTTTGCCTCATCAGGCACGGTCGCCATCATGACCGCCTGCGCTTCGGGCAGCGACTCCGGGTTGCCGCCCTCACCCGTGCTCGGCGCGAGGACTGTCCGCCGCACCCACGAGCGGATCAGGCCGCTGCGCCGCTTGATGATGATCACCGAAATCCCCGCCTGCCGGGCGACCCGCGCCGGGATGCTGCCCGTCAGGTGGCGGTTGAAGAGCGGCTCCTCGCTCGCCCCGATCAAGACCAGGTCGTGTGCGCCCGCCTCTCGCAGGATCGTCTCGACCACGTCATGCCCCTCCACCACCTCGGTGGTCAGGTATTCGTAGTCTTTGCTCCCATTCAGGGCCGCCTTCAGCGCCCCCTCGGCGCGGGCAAGGGCACCGTTCTTGGTGCCGGTGGGCACCACCGAAATCACCCGCACCTGCCCTGGACCACCCTCCGCCTGCCGGGCCAGGCTCACCGCCAGGTTGACCGCGCGGCGGCTGTTCGGCCCGGCGGAGACCGGCACCAGGATCGATTTGAAAGATGGCTTTCCCCGGTAGCGCACGATGGCGATGTCGCTGGGCGGGTCGTCGATCACCGGGTCGATCACGCTGCCGAACAGGCGCTTGGCGCTGTTCGTATAGCCCGGCCAGCCCAGCACGATCAGGTCGCTGGTGTTCTCGACCGCCGTCTTGCGCACCGCCTCCGCTACCTTACGCCCCAGCCGGATCATCGTGTGCACCGGCACGTTGTGCTCCCGCGCCTCGCCGATCACCGTCTCCAGGTAGGGCCGCCCCTCCCGCAGAAAATAGCGCCCATCGCTCAACGTCAGGGGCGGTGGCACCCGCGCCACGTGCAGGGCGAGCACCTCGCCGCCCTGGTCTTTTGCAATGGAAGTGCCGATCAGGCCCAGGATTTGCGCCTGCTCGTGGGTGGCGACCGGCACGATCACTGACGAGCGGGCCGAGTAGAGCACTTCCTCCATCAGGATGTCGCTCGGCGTATCGCGTTTCTCCAGGTGGGAGAAAGCGGCGAAGTAGAGCAGCAGCCCACCCACCAACCAGGCCATCGCCGTGACGAACGCGCTCGCCTCGAACATGAACAGGAAGGCCAGCAGCCCGATCTGGCTGACGATCCCGATCACCGGCACGATTGGGAAGCCGGGGATCAGGAAGCCGCGGTCCAGCTCTGGCATCTTGTGGCGCAGGATCATCACCGCGATGTTCACCTGGATGAACAGCAGCAGGAACATGATGTCCGCTGCCGCCGCCACCGCCTCGATGGGCAGCGCCCAGGCCATCACGATGATCAGCAGCCCGGAGAGGGACACCGCCCACAGCGGGGTGTGACGGGTCGGGTGGATTTTGCCGAAAATCCGGGGCAGGTTGCTCGCCCGTCCCATCGCGAACGAGACCCGCGCCGAAGAGAAGGTGGTCGCGTTGAGCGCCGACATCGTGCTCGCCAGCGCGCTCGCCAGGATGATCAGCCCGCCCAGCGGCCCTAATATCTGCTCCGCCGAGCGCACGATCGCCGTCTCCTTCTCGATGCTCAGGTATTCCCACACCGGGATGTTTCCGTACTCGGCGGGCACCTTGGTGGCGGCGATGGCAGTGAAGGCGACCAGCATGTAGATGATCACCACGATGATGATCGAGCCAAAGATCGCCCTGGGGATGTTGCGCTTGGGGTTGATCACCTCCTCGCCGCTCTGGGCGATGATCTCGTACCCCTCAAACGCGATGAATGTCAGCCCCATCGCGGTCAGGATTCCGGCGGTGCCGCTCGGCATGAAGTTGAGCGTAAAGACCGACGACCAATCTGGATGACCAAAGGTCATGCCCATGCCCAGGATGACGAACACCATCAGGATCACCACCTTGGTCATCGTGATGATGTTGCCGATCATGCCGGTCTCGGACGCGCCCAGGATGTTGATCAGGGTGAAGATGATCGCGATCATCGTCGTGAACCCCAGCCGCATCAACTGCGCGCCCTCGAACCCCAGCAGCATTCCCTGCGGGACGGGCAGCCCGGCCACTTTCTCCCACACTTCCAGCGCAAACGACCCGAAA
Organism: Chloroflexota bacterium; assembly: GCA_037388645.1. Classification (GTDB taxonomy): domain Bacteria; phylum Chloroflexota; class Anaerolineae; order Aggregatilineales; family UBA3940; genus JARRJX01. The sequence goes on along the minus strand of JARRJX010000195.1, from coordinate 438 downwards.
GCCAGCGCGTACAGGCTCCCGGCGACGGCGTGCGCGAACCAGCTCATCCATCCGGAGAGGAAGCCCTGCGCGCCGCCCAGCGCCTCTTTAACCCAAAGATAACCGCCCCCCGCTTCGGGGAAGGCGGAGCCTAACTCGGCGTAGCTCATTGCCGTGAAGCTGGTGACAATGCCGTTTAACAGGAAGGCCAGTACTAGCGCCGGGCCTGCTTCCCCGGCGGCGATCCCGGTCAGCACGAAGATACCGGCGAGGATCATTGCCCCTACGCCGATCATCGTGACGTCGAAGAGCTTGATGTAGCGGCTAAGCATGACCTCGGTGTTCTCAGCTTGCTCGTGCATCTTTTTCTCCCCACTACTGCCCTATCCGAAGGCCGCGCCGATGAAGATCGTTACAGCCTTCGGATAAGCGTTCCGGCAGATATGGAGGATTCATCAA
>JARRJX010000194.1:0-13303 GCA_037388645.1 Chloroflexota bacterium | reverse complement strand
GCCAGCCGATTGTTAGGCACCGGGATGTCCTTCCTGACACTCAAGCTAGTGTCCGCGCTGGAGGCGATAGCCCTGATACCCTTGATGTTCGTGCTCGGACGGGAGCTGGTCGACCGGGACACGGGGTATTTCGCCGCCGCGCTGCTGGCTCTTTCCTGGTGGCACACGACGCTGGGCAGGCTGGCGCTGCGGATCGCGCTGACGCCGCTGGTGTTCACGCTGCTGCTGATCGCGCTGCTGAGAGGAATCCGGACAGGCTCGCGGCGGGCGTGGGTGTGGGCGGGCATCTGGATGGGGGTCGGGGTGTACGCTTACCAGGCACTGCGGATCACCCCGCTGGTGGCAGTCGCCGCAGTCCTCATCGCGGCGGCTAAACCGACCATCCGGGCGTTCCGCGCAGCGCCAGAGGAAGAATACGAACAGCAGCAGCGGGCCTGGCAGATCACCAGCCGCCAGATCATCAACCTCGCCCTGGCGGGGCTGATCGCGCTGGCGTTTTTCATCCCCATGCTGCGCGTCTGGCACGATTTCCCGGCAGACCTCTGGAACCGGGTGATCAACCGGACGACAAGCAGCGAAGTCGCCATCACCGCGCCCGCGCTGCAAGTGTTCGTCAAAAACACCCTGGACGCGCTGCGGATGTTCAACATTCAAGGCGACGCGGCCTGGATCAGCGCGCTGCCGGGCGCGCCGATGCTGGACCTCGTGACCGGGAGCCTGTTCGTGCTGGGGCTGGCGGCATGGCTGGTCAGGCTGAGGGAGCGGAAAGACCCCGCCGATGGGTTCCTGCTGGCGGCGGGGCTGGTGATGCTGCTGCCCTCCGCCCTGGCAATTGCCTTCCCGATTGAGAACCCCAGCGCGACGCGGGCGAGCGGCACGATCCCGATCGTGTTCGTATTGGCCGCCTGGCCCCTGGCGCTGATCTGGCAGCGCTGGCGGGCCGTGATGGGACGCATCACAGGCACGGTATTATCCGCCGCCCTGATCGGCGTCTTGCTGGCCGCGATTGCTCTGCTCAACTTCCAAACCTATTTCGTCGGGTACGCCCAGTCCTACCGGCACGCGGCGCTAAACCCCGGCGAGGTCGCCCGCGACGTGCGGGCCATCATCGGGGAGGACAGCTCGCTGGACGGCGTGTGGCTGGAAGGCTGGCCGTACTGGCACGACTACCGGGCAATCGGGATCGAAGCCGGTGACATCACTTTTTCGAACGCGCTGATCGATACAAACGCGCTGATCTCGATGCTGGACTACGAGCCGCAGCGCTTCAGCATCCGACCGCTGGTGTTTATCGTCCACCCGGAGGACGACGTGGCGCTCAAAATCCTGTCGGACCACTTCCCGCAGGGTGAGGCACAGTATCACATCAGCGAAACGCCGGGGCGAGACTTCATCCTGTTCGTCGTGTATTCCTGACAAGCTTACCAAGCATTTTGTGCGCCACGCGTGTATAAAGAAAGCCATCATGGCGACATGTACTCCCAGGCAATGACCACAACCTGTTCGGAGAACGAATGATTGCCAGCGAATCTTTGGGCCGAGAGGCGAAACAATCCATTAACCCGATCGTCCGCACGCTCGGCGTGCTGGCCGCCCTGACGATCATCCTGGGCGCTGGCGCGTATTTTCGCCTCCTCGGCCTGGATTGGGACATCGGCCAACACCTGCACCCCGACGAGCGATTCCTCTCGCTGGTGGAAAGCGCCATCCAGCCCGTGATCTCGCTGCGGGATTACTTCGACACGGTCAACTCGACGCTCAACCCGAACAACGTCGGCTACGGCTTCTTCGTGTATGGCACACTGCCCGTCTTCCTCGTCAGGTACCTCGGCCAGATCGTCTCGATGACCACTTATTACGACGTGTACCTGGTCGGGCGGGTGGTATCGGCCATCGCCGATCTGACGACCCTGCTGATCCTGTTCCTGATCGCCTGGCGCTTATTTGCTGTTCGGGCTGATGCTGGGATTCGGCATCTCGAGCAAGATCAGCGTCGCCCCGCTGGCCCTGATCCTGGTGGTGGCCGTGTCGCTGCGGGTGTGGGAAGAAATCGGGCCAGTCGAGCCGGACCAGAACGCGACACCAGAACCGCCCTCCAGGAAGCTAAGCGCCCTGCTGCGAAGCCCGATCGCCAGGGCAGCGATTGGCCTGGCTATTGCGGGGGTGGTCACGATCCTCACCTTCCGAATCTGGCAACCTTACGCCTTCCTCCCCCCCGGCTCCGGGGTGGCAATCGAGCCGGGTGCGTCCCCGGCGCTGAGGCTGCTCGCCACCGTCACCGACCCGATCGGGTTCCAGTTCAACCCCTCCTGGCTGGCCCAGATGAAGGAAGTGAAGCTACAGGTCAGTGGCTTTTCGGACATCCCACCCAACCACCAGTGGGGGCACCGGCTGCCGCTGGTCTTTCCCTGGGTGAACATGGTGCGGGTGGGGATGGGATGGCCGCTGGGGATCGCGTGCTGGCTGGGGTTCCTGTGGGCGTTGTGGGAGATCGGGCGGCGGCACCGGGGGGCAGGCCGCCTGATCCTACCGGTGATCTGGATCGGGCTGTACTTTACCTGGCAGGGTGTTGGCTGGGTCACGACGATGCGCTATTTCCTGCCCGTCTACCCATTCCTGATCCTGCTGGGGGCATGGGCGATCATGCTTCTGTGGGACAGGGTGCAGGCACTGGTCGCCACGCGCGGGACGGGGCGCTGGCGTTGGCCCGTCCTGCTCAGCGGGGGGTTGGGCGTCCTCGTCGTGCTGAGCGCCTACGGCTGGGGGTTCGCCGTCTCCCGAATCTACACCCGGCCCGTCACCCGCGTCGCGGCGACAAGCTGGATGCTGGAAAACATCCCCTCCGACGTGACGCTCGTTTTTGATACGCCGGACGGCCCCCGCCGGTACCAACTCGGCCTGCCCAACAACTGGACCCCACCGGGCCAACCAGAAGAGGACGATCCCAGACAGCCCAGCGTGAGCTACACCCTGCTGGGAGGGGGGATCGACAACACGTTCCGCTTCACCGTGCCATTCGACGGCACCCTGAGAGCGATCCGCCTGAACCACATCGCCGCGCCCGGCTCGCCGCTATCGGACGACGCGACCCTGAACGTCAGACTGATGGAGGGATCGGACGAAAACCACGTGCTCGTCGAGCGGACTCTGTCGGGCCGCTTCGACGCTCCGGACGGCGAACGCGGCGGCTCGTATGAGATAATGACCTCCCCGCAGACGCTGACCCAGAACACCGCCTACTTCCTGAAGCTGACGCCTTCCACCCCGCTGATCTCGTCCGGGGCAACGCTCGCCACCGAAGGGGCCTGGGACGACCCGGTGCCGCTCTCGACCGCGCCGTACAACATCTGGGGCGGGCAATACCAGGGATATGAGCTGCAAATCCACTGGGAGGACGTGGAAGACAAGCGGGCGAGGATGCAATATGTGCTCGACCACAGCGATTACATCGCGATTTCGAGCAACCGGTTCTACGACTCGATGCGCCGGAACCCGCAGCGGTATCCCCTCACCATCGCGGATTACCGGGCGCTGTTTGGCGGGGAGCTGGGCTTCGAGATGATCGCCGATTTCACCTCGCGGCCCAACCTGGGGCCGATCCAATTCCACGACGACAACGCCGAGGAAGCCTGGACGGTTTACGACCACCCACGGGTGATGATCTTCCAGAAGACAGACGCTTACAGCCCGGAGCAGACGGCGGCGATCCTGGGAGCGGTGAACCTCGACACAGTGGTACGGGTGATCGCGAAAGACGCGGCGGGGCCTCCCGCCCGGATCAAGGTGCCATCGGGCGTGACGGCCCCGTCAGCGGACAGCGTGACGAGTGGGGGGACGGGCGGCAACGGACGGTTCTTCGTACGCTTCCAACCCCTGACGGTCTTGATCTGGTGGCTGCTCATCTCAGCGATTGGGTGGGCGACGTTCCCCACGCTTTTCACCCTGCTGCCGGGCCTACCAGACCGCGGCTACCCACTGAGCCGGATATTTGGGCTGTTGTTCGGCGCGTGGCTGTCGTGGCTGGTCAGCAGCCTGACCCCCCTGCCCTGGACGGGGTGGGTGGTGCTGGCCGCGCTCGTCACCTTGACGGCGATCTCGGCCCTGCTCATCATACCGCGCCGGGAAGAATTCATAGAATGGCTCCGGGCAAACCTGCGCCACCTGCTGCTGATCGAGATCATCGCCCTCGCGCTGTTCCTGCTGTTCGTGCTGATCCGCCTGGGCAACCCCGACCTGTGGCACCCGGCTTACGGCGGGGAGAAGCCGATGGACCTGGCGTACTTCAACGCCGTCCTGCACAGCCGGACGTTTCCCCCCTACGATCCGTGGTTTGCGGGGGGCACGATCAACTACTACTACTTCGGCTTCGTGCTGGTGGGCGCGCCGCTGAAGCTGATCGGGATACCCACCACATTAGCCTACAACATCATCCTGCCCACGCTGTTCTCGCTGACCGGGATCGGCGCTTTCTCCGCAGCCTTTAACCTGGTTGCGCCGCCGGGGGCTGACCAGGTTGGGCACGACCACGCGCCAGAGCCAGGGGAATCCAGGCCGACCCTGCTGGGCCTGCTGCGCGGCTGGCCGAACATCCATATCGACGACCTGTGGAACTTACTCGACAGGCGACGTGAAGCCTCCACCGCTTACCGGCAGGCCGTATTTGCCGGGCTGGCCGCCCTGCTGATGAGCGTCCTGCTGGGCAACCTCGACCAGATACGCACGATCCTGTGGGGGCTGGCCGAGCTAGGCTCAGGCAGCCCGGCTTACCCGTTCGAGATGGTCCCCCGGCTAAGCGACACGCTGCGCGGGCTGGGGATGACGATCAGCCAGGGAGCGATCCTGCCGGTTGGCCTGGGCGAGTGGTATTGGAACGCCACCCGCCTGATCCCGGTGCCGATCAACGACGCGGGGGTGCTAACCGAGATCGGGCCGATCACCGAATTCCCGTACTTCACCTTCCTGTACGCCGACCTGCACGCCCACATGAACGCGCTGCCGCTGACACTCCTGGCGCTCTCCTGGAGCATCTCGATGGCGCGGGGGGCATCCACCCGCCGACCGCCTGCGCTGGCGCTGCTCAACGGATTTTTGGGGGCGCTGGCGATCGGGGCGCTGCGGCCCACGAACACCTGGGACTGGCCCACCTACCTGCTGATCGGGATGGCGGCGACCATCCTGGCGACCGCCTACCGGCGCGGGGATATGAAAGCGGTGCGGGCGCTGGGCCTGGGGGCAGTGCCCGGCGTGGTCATCGGGGGCGCGACTTACCTGTTCCTGTCAACGGGCAGCAATGCATCGGCTACCCCCAGCCTGTGGCCGATCGTCGCCGCAGCGGTGATCGGCGGGCTGGCGGGACTGGTGGGGTTTGGAACCGGGGTGAGCGTGCTGCGCGATCCGGCGGATCTCAGCGATCCGTCTCAGGCAACCCCTCCACCCAGCAGCATGACCCATTGGGGCACGCTGCTGATCGGGTCTGCCCAGGCGGGTCTGCTCGCACTGGGGACAATGGCGCTTTTCCTGCCCTTTATCCTCAACTACAAGCTCGAATACACCGCCTTCATCCCCTGGACAGGCTCGCACACGCCCCTGTGGGCTTACGTCGACATCCTGGGATTGTTCCTGTTTATCATCATTTCCTGGATCGTCTGGGAAGCGTGGCGCTGGAACCAATCCCAAAGGGAGCAAGGGGGACGGCTGAGCCGCGCGCACCTGCTGCCGGTCTTCGCGGGGGTGCTGCTCATGCTGGGGGCGGTTGTGTTGATTGCTTCCAGCGGATACCCGATAGCCCTGATCGCGCTGCCGCTGCTGGCGTCGGGGATACTGCTGTTTATCCGGCGAGAGCAACCCATCGAGAAGCGGATGGTGCTGGGATTGATGTGTCTGGCTCTGCTGCTCTCGGCTGTGGTCGAGGTCGTGGTCTTGCAAGGCGACCTGGGGCGGATGAACACCGTGTTCAAGTTCTACCTGCAGGTGTGGATGCTGCTGGCAATCGTGGCGGGTGTGGCGCTAAGCTGGCTGTGGCCCGCCATCAGCCAGGCTCCAGGGTCGATCCGGCTCCCCTGGATGGTCGCCCTGGGGGCGCTGCTTTTCTTGAGCGTCCTGTATCCACTCACCGCCACGCAGGCTAAGGTCGCCGACCGCTGGGCACCCGACACACCAACAACGCTGGACGGGATGGCTTACATGCAGTATGCCGTGCGGGGAGAGAACGGTGCCGTCTTCAGCCTCGCGCCGGATTATTACGCCATACGCTGGCTCCAGGACAACATCAAAGGCACGCCGGTCATCCTGGAGGCGCAGACCGTCGAGTACCTCTGGGGATCGCGGGTTTCCGTCTACACAGGCCTGCCGACCGTGCTGGGCTGGAACTGGCACCAGCGCCAGCAGCGCCCTGACCTGGACTCGGAAATCTGGGCACGTGCAGCGACCATCCCGGAAATCTACAACACACCCGACATCGAGCGCGCCAGAACTCTGCTGGATCGCTATGGGGTGGACCTGATCATGGTCGGGGAACTGGAGCGCGCGTATTACCAGCCTCTGGGACTCGCCAAGTTCAATGACATGGTCGACCAGGGGTACCTTTCAGTCCTCTACGCCCGCGATAATACAATCATTTACCGGGTCAACCGACAGGCAGAGACCTCCTGATGGCAGACACACTCTTCTGGTATCTCATCACAACCGCCCTGGGGCTGGCAACATTCCCACTGGCCTTCCGGCTGCTGCCGGGCCTGGCCGACCGGGGATACACCGCTTCCCGCGCGCTGGGGCTGCTGCTGACCGGGTACCTGTTCTGGCTGACCGGGTACCTGTTCTGGCTGTCGAGCAGCCTGGGGCTGCTCAACAACACGGTGGGCGGCATCCTGTTGTGCGGGTTGGTGATGGTTGGCATCGGCCTGTGGGTCTACTTCTCCAAATCCGGCGATGACGACGACGAACACCTGCTATCCTGGGTGAAGGAGCACGGGCAGCTCATCGCGGTCAGCGAATTACTCTTCCTGCTGGCTTTCGTGGGCTGGGCGCTGGTGCGCGCCTATAACCCTGACATCAGCGGGACGGAAAAGCCAATGGACCTGGCGTTCTTGAACGGCATCCGCACCAGCCCGACTTTCCCCCCACAAGACCCCTGGCTGTCAGGCTACGCGATCAGCTACTACTACTTCGGCTACATGCTGATGGCGATGCTGGCCGACCTGAGCGGCGCGATCAGCGGGGTGAGCTTCAACCTCGCCATCGCGCTGCTGTTCGCGCTGACGCTGCTGGGGAGCTACGGGCTGGTCTACAACCTGGCTGCCGCATTCAAAACCAAGAACAGCGCCGACAACCCCGCCTTCGGCGCGCTGCTCGGCCCGCTGTTTGTCGGCGTTATGGGCAACCTGGCCGGTTTCCTGGAACTGCTGCGCGCCGTGAACCTCCCGATCCTGGGCGCAGGGTTCTGGCGCTGGCTGGATATTATCGACCTCAACGAGCCTGTCACGGGAACGCTCTGGCCTCCTTCCACCTGGCGATTCTGGTGGTGGTGGCGCGCTTCGCGGGTCATCCACGACCGGACCATCGCGGGGGAGTCCTTCTGGATCCAACCCATCGACGAGTTCCCGATGTTCAGCTTCCTGCTGGGCGACATGCACCCGCACGTGCTCGCCCTGCCGTTCGTCCTGCTGGCGCTTGGCCTGGCGTTCAACCTGGCCGCGCAGGGACAGCGGCGGCTCACCTCCACCCAGCTTGGGATGTACGCGGTCTGCTACGGCGGGCTGGCCTTCCTGAACACGTGGGACCTCCCGACCGCCCTGTTCATCCTGATCGGCGCGGCGGTCATCCGGCAGATCGCCACCGGCGAGGGGCCACCCCTCCAGCGAATCGACCTGGTAAGGCCAGCGCTCAACGGCGCGGCGATACTCGCGCTGGGGATCGTTCTGTACCTGCCCTGGTACATCAGCTTCAGCTCGCAGGCGGGCGGCATCCTGCCGAACGCGCTCTTCCCAACCCGTCTCCACCAGTTTGGGGTGATGTTCGGGCCGTTCCTGGTCATCATCGTCTGGTTCCTGTTGGACGAAGCACGCCGCCACTACCAGAGCATGAACTGGGCCGCGGGAGCGAGCATCGGCGGGATGGTTTTGCTGACCCTGGTGGCGATGATGGCCGCGCTGAGCTTCCTGGCGCTGCGGATCGACCCTTCTCTGAAAAGCTTCGTGCTGAGTGTGACCGGCACGGCGACGGAGACGCTCACCGACGCAGCGATTGCCGAGCAGTTCCCCCAGGCGATCAACACCGTGATCAAATACCGCTTGCTGCACCCGCTCACCTCGCTGTTTTTAACCGGCGCGTTGATGCTGGCGCTCGCCCGGCTGCTGCCGCGCCGCCGCCCAGAGGCAGCGGACGACCTGATAACAGGGGGAAACGCATCGCCACGACACATCGACCCGGCAACAGGGTTCGTGCTGCTGCTGCTGATCCTTGCCGGGTTGGTTTATCCCGTGTTTGCGATCCCTGCCAAAACGGGGCCGATGATCCGCACGGCGGGGGAGCCTGCCCCTACCCTGGATGGGCTTGACTTCGTCCGGCGCTTGCAGCCGGATGACTACGACGCGATCCGCTGGCTGGCCGAACACGCCTCCCCTGAGGACGTTGTGCTCGAAGCGGTCGGCGGCCAGTACAGCTATTATGGCCGGGTGTCGGCATTCACTGGATTGCAGACGGTGATGGGCTGGCCGGGGCACGAGCGACAGTGGCGAGGAGACAGGTATCCCGACTACGCAGGGACGCGCGAAGAGGACGTGCAGGAAATCTACAACACGACCAGTATCATCAGAGCGATGGAACTGCTTGAGAAATACGGCGTGACGTACGTGTACGTCGGACAACTGGAGCGCGACCCACACTACGCCTCACCGGCGGGGATCATCAAGTTCAGCCGCTACCTGGCCCCTGCCTATCAAAACGGCACGGTCACGATCTACCGGGTCGATCAGCCTATCGTCGAGGAACAGCCATGACCCTGAGTGCAACGTCCGCGTCGACGGAGAGCCGAAGCGACAGCCAGGCGGCGCTTTCGTACGAAACGCTAGCCTACCTGGTGATCATACTGCTGGCGATCGGGATACGCTGGATCGGCCTGGGCGCGGCCCCCCTGAGTAGAGCCGAAGCGCCACAGGCATTAGCGGCCTGGCGGTTGTTGAACCCCGACTCCCCTTTGAGCGGCACGATCAGCAGCCCGCTGACCTTCCTGGGCGAACTCTTGAGCCTGTCGCTCGCGTCCAACAGCAACGCCGCAGCCCGCCTTACGTCCATGATCGCCGGGATCGGGCTGGTGATCGCCCCGCTTGTCTTCCGACAGCGGTTTGGAAAACTCAACACGCTGGTGGCCTCGCTGTTCCTGGCGCTGTCCCCAATCGCGGTCGGTACGTCCAGGCAGTCCGGGGGCGTTGGGTTGTCTATCCTGGGCGTGATCGCCGCGCTGTCCCTGCTGGGCGTTTACCTGCGCACCCGCCAGCAGCGACCGGCACTGCTTTGCGGTGCGGCGCTGGGGCTGGCCCTGGCAGCGGACTTCGCTGCCCCCCTGATCCTGCTGGCGCTGCTGGTGGGGGCGCTGTTCGCCTGGTTCACAGACGACGAGGAGCAGCTTTCGCCCGAAAGCCTCAACGATACGATCAACAGCTTCCCCTGGCTGACCTTTGGGGCCGGGCTTGTCGGGGCAATCCTGACCGTCAGCACCGTGTTCTTCCTGGACCCGCGCGGGCTGGGAGCGGCAGCCGACCTGCTGGGCCGCTTCGCCGCCGGGATCACCGAGCGGCCAGGCGAAGCCGCCTACGCCGGTCTGGCACTGAGCGTTTACGAACCGATCCTGGTGTTGTTCGGGCTGTATGGGGCATGGCTTGCCTCTCAATCCGACCAACCCTGGAAACGGTTTATGGCAGGCTGGGGCGTGGTAGCAGTGCTGTTCACATTCATTTACCCCGGCGCGCTGCCCGGCCACGCCCTGTGGAGCGTCGTGCCGCTCGCGGTGCTGGCCGCCTTTACGGTAGAGGCGCTGCTTGAGGCAGGGTCAGACGCCCCCCGATGGCAGACAGCGGCGCTCGTCGCGGTGACGATTGCACTCCTGTCGATGTGCTTCGCCAGCCTGATCCGCTACATCCGGGTGCCGAAGTACTACCTAGTGCCCCTTACGACAGAGCCAGGAGGTGCTTCGTTCAGCATCCCGGTCGACCTGGTGTTCGTCGTTATCTGGGCGATCTTACTGGTCACGACATGGCTGACAGCGGCCAGCATGTGGGGCGCGAAGGTGACTCTACGGGGGATCGGGTTGAGCCTGCTGGCGGTCGGACTCACGCTTTCTATCGGGCAGAGCGCAGCCCTGGCCTTCAGCCGATCAACCAGCCCCTTCGAACCCCTGCATACTGACCCGGCACAACCAACGCTCGACAGCCTGGTCCAGACCGCCGAGCAAATCAGCGAGCTGGTAACTGGCACGCCGCACAACGCCGCGATAACCTTGCAGGTCGACCGGCAGGGCGCGGTGGCCTGGGCGTTCCGAGAGTTCCCCAACAGCACACTGGTGGACTATACCGATCCCACCGTCGACAGCGTGCTGGTGGTGACCCCATTCGAAGACGCCGACCCGGCGCTGGGGTCGAATTACGTCGGCCAGGACTTCGTCGTCGAGAGCGGCTGGCGACCAGGGCAGTTATCGGCGGCTCAGATCATAAGCTGGCTCATTTACCGGACGGCGGATACACCTGCCAACGAGACACGGGTGATCCTCTGGGTGCGCAACGACGTTTACATGCTAATCCCAAACGAAGGGGAATGACGAGGCCTGACCGGCAAACAACCGGACGACTTCTAAGGAATAAGCGGGCGTGGTGTGTATAATCCCATGAGTTGAGGAGAGACTCACAACTGGCGACCATGAACCAGCCGACGCAACCACTTGACGAAGACCTGGACGAACTGATCGACGCGGCAGCGGGGGGCGATCAACGCGCCTGCACCGCGCTCTATAATCGATTCGTACAGGCAGTGTATCGCCTGGCTTATGGGGTGCTGCTGAACCAGCAGGATGCGGAGGAAGTCGTCCAGGACAGCTTCGGTTATGCGTTTCAATCCCTGCGCCGTTACGACAGCGCGCGGAGCAGCTTCCGCACCTGGCTGTACACGATCACGCTGAGCCGCTGCCGCAACAAGCGGCGTCGGAAGTGGCTGCCCACGCTGCCCCTGGCCGACATGGTCGAGTGGCTGCCGGGGCGCGAGCCGAACCCGGAGGCAGCGGTCGAACAACTGAGCATTCGAGAGATGGTCTGGAACGCGCTGGGCGAGCTTTCTCCCAAGCAGCGGGAAGCGATTGTCCTGCGCTATTTCGACGGGCTGACGTATCGAGAAATGGCGATGGTGCTGGGCTGTCCGCTCAAAACGGCGGAATCGCGCGTGCGGCTGGCCCATGAGACTCTATACCAGACCCTCATCCAGCAACACGGCAAAGAGAGTTTATTCGGGCTGTTTGGCTATGACTAAACACGTCTCACACGACGCTGGGCCAATCCAGCCACGCGTTCCAACAACAGCGCCCAGCCGCGTGGCTCGCAGGCAGCGCCAGGCTGACCCCGGCAAGGAATTACCTGTTACCTACCGCACTTATCCCCATCGTATTGAGCCTGGCTTTGCTCATCATCCCGCTGCTCTCTGGAGGGACAGGCCCGACGGCGTCGAGCGCCCCGCCGCGCCTTGATACCACGCTGCTATCGACCGAGGCAATCGCCATGCAGGCCCCTGTCAGGGAAGACGGACTTGCCCAATCGGCACAAACAACTATCGCCTTTGAGGATTCGTCCTGGATAGAATCAACGCCCCCGCCACCGGACGCGGTCCTGGCCGAGCCTGTTCCCCGACCGCCCTCGACCTCGGAGCGGATTCGCTGACGAGAGACCCGTTTACCTTACCCAAGGATCGATGAATGAGTATTGGAGAGGAAGCCGCCACCGGTATCAATATCTCGAAAGCCAGCCACAAGCTGGAACAGCAGCTCACCCGGCTGATCTACCTGGATGGAGAGACAATCGCGTACATCGTGATCCTGATCCTGGCAATCTTATCCAGATTCTGGGGTCTGGGTATGCGCGTGATGAGCCACGACGAGAGCCTGCACACCCGGTATTCGTGGAGCCTGTACCGGGGCGAGGGGTTCCAGCACACGCCGCTCATGCACGGGCCACTTTTGTTCCACATGACGGCGCTGAGCTACCTGCTGTTTGGCGACAACGATTACACCGCCAGGATATACCCCGCACTGGTAGGTGTGATCGTGGTGATGATGCCATATTTCATGCGCAAATGGCTGGGGAAATTCGGGGCGCTCACTGCCTCTGTCTTCTTCCTGATCTCACCCATGATCCTGTACTACTCCCGATACATCCGGCACGACATGCCCGCCATCCTCGCCGCGCTGGTCATGGCAGTCGCGATCTGGCGGTATTTTGAAGAACGCCACTTCAAGTATCTGATCTGGCTGAGCCTGGGCCAGATCATCCTTTACGCTTCCAAAGAGGTATCGTTCATTTACATCGCCATCTTCGGCAGCTTCCTGATGCTGGTTTTGGTTGCGCGGCTGCTGGAGACCCACTGGACGGCAGGTTTCTGGCGCAAGGCGTTCATCGTCTCAATTGTCATGGTGCTGGTCATCGCTGCGCTGACCGTGCTGCTGTTCTACGAGCAGGGTCTGCTCAAAGAGATCGTCGTCGGCACCGAAGAAAGCAGCGCCTCGGACTTCGCAACACAGACGTCCGGCGCGCTCGCCACGCTCGTGCGGAGCATCCCGATCTACCTGGCCCTGGCCCCGCTTGGGATCATGGGGCTGGTCACGGCGATCGTGGTGATGGTGGGCCAGTGGCCGAATCTGAGAAACTTCCCTGAGCTGGATGCCATGATGGTGATGGGCACCCTGATCCTCCCTACCCTGACTCCTTTCTTGATCTTTGCCGCCGGGTTTGACCCCATGGACGAGACGCCGGAGGGAATCATCCGGAGCATGTGGTTCACCATTCCCATGTTCATGGCGAGCATCGCCATCGGCCTAGCCTACTTCATGAAGCCACCCAAGCCGCGCATGGTGTATTCCGGAAGAACGCCGGAGCTTCTTGCCGAGGGCATCACAGACAATCCGAGCATGGAGGCCGTGGAGACACCCTTACAAGAGGTTCCACCTGATATACTCGACTGGTTCCAGGCGTTTGTGACGAGCCGGTGGTGGATTCTGGCGGCGATCTTCTGGATGGTCTTCACTTTCTTCTTCACGACGATGTTCACCAAC
>JARRJX010000193.1:3504-8470 GCA_037388645.1 Chloroflexota bacterium | reverse complement strand
CCGGGCAGCAGCCGCGCCACCGCGTCGACGACCACCATCGCGGCCAGCTCGCCGCCGGTCAGCACGTAGTCGCCGATCGAGATTTCGTCGGTGATGACGAGCTCGCGGACGCGCTCGTCCACCCCCTCGTAGTGGCCGCACACCAGGGCCAGCCGCCCGTACCCGGCCAATTCCTGGGCGACCGCCTGGGTGAAGACCCGCCCCTGGGGGCTGAGCAGGATCACGGGCACCCCCTCATCGGGCGGGACGACGGCCTCGACGGCGGCCACCAGCGGCTCGACCTTCATCACCATCCCGCCGCCACCCCCATAGGGCGTATCGTCGGCGGTGTGGTGCCGGTCGGTCGTGTAGTCCCGGATGTCGTGCAGGCCAATCGAGAGCGCGCCCATCTCCTGCGCACGCTTGAGGATCGACTCGGTGAGCGGGCCTTCGAACATCTCTGGGAACAGCGTGAAAATGTCGACGTGCAGCGCCCTCGTTCGACGATGATGCCCTTTATATCTCGTGAACGCACGTATAGTTTATCAGATGGGCCGCCCTGCCGCGCGAGTCGACCTGACTAGCGGGCCACGGTGACGTTGCGCAGCACGATGCGGTCGACCACGCGCTCGCCGGATTGGGAGACGGGGAAACGCTCCAGCGTGTCGAGCGAGTAGAGGCCGACCGCCAGGGCGTAGCTGCCATCGGGAAGCTCCTCGCCGATGTGGAAGGCGTGCTGCTGGATCAGGACGGTGCCGGGCTGCCAGTCCTCGACCGCCACCCCCAGGCTGTCGCCGACCGCGGCGACGCTGCCATCCGGGGCGATCAGGTGGGCGAAGAACGAAACGGGCGGGGGAGGCGGCTCGCGGACACGCCACCAGATCGTCACGGTCAGCGTGTCGCCCGGCGCGACCTGCCCGGCGTTCACCTGGTAGCCGTTCAGCTCCAGGTACCCGGCGATGGGCAGGGGCAGGCTCAGCGGGGGGAACTCGACCGTCGAGGGGGGCGGCGGAGGCGGCGAATCGACCCGCCACACCCGGTAGCGGGGCGAGCCGTCCTCGTGGCGGGCAACGTAATCCGGCGGGCCCAGGTCGACGATCGGCTGCCCCTCGGCGGGGAGCATCAGCCAGCCCGACCCGGCGGGGAAAGGCAGGCTTTGCTGGCAGTCGAAGTACACCTGGCGCAGGTCGGCGATGCCGGTCAGATCGGCGATGCGGCCTTCGCTCTCCAGCGGCCCCGGCGTGGCACACTGGGCGAACCAGCTCGGCCTGGTGGGCGCGTTGGAGAGCGCCGTGGCGGGTTGAATCTCGTAGACGAATATGCTGTGCCCGATGGTCGCCACCGGCTGGCGCGCCCGGAAATAGGCGAAGCTGTCCGGCTCGTACAACTGCACGCCGACCAGGTTCGAGGCGCTGATCGCGTAGCGGCCCGGCGGGGGGTTCAGGGGATGGAAGGGTGGCCGGACGGGGTCAGGCTGCGGCGGGGGCCAGCCGGGCAGGCGGACGGCGTCGATGCCATAGTAAGCCGGGTCGGCCCAGCCGAAGTAGCTCAGATAGAGCTGCATCTGATCGTCGTGCTCCGCCAGGTAGGCCGCCAGCCCCGGCAAATCCTGCCCCCAGTCGAGGTTCGAGTCGACGGCGATCCGGTAGCCGTTGCGCGGGCCGCCGACGGCCAGGTTGTAGAAAGCGAGGTAATCGGGGTAAATCCACACGTGCAGCGCCGCCTGGGAGCCGAGCAGGATCGCCAGCACTCCCGCCCGCAGCCAGCCGCTGCGGGGCGGGCCGGAGGCGGATCGCGCCGCAAACAAGTATAGGAGCGGGAGCATCGGCAGCAGGTAGCGGATGCCGACGTTCAGCGAGCCGAGCATCGACGCACCCAGGTAAACCAGGGCCGGGAAGATCAGGCCCATCTCCACCGGGCGAATGCTGCGCCCCAGGGCCAGCGTGGACGCAATCAGGAGGAGCGCCAGCGCGGGCAGCGGCATCTTAGCCAGCAGGATCAGGGGGTGGTAATACCACCAGCCGCTCTGGGAAAAGCTGCCCAGCAGGTAGGCCCGGTGGCCTTCGGAGGCGAGGGTCATAAAATGGAGGAACTCGGAGACGTAGTTCGCCAGCGGGTAGGGGCGTGGGGCAAACAGGTAGCTCGCCCAGAGCGCCAGCAAGCCGACCAGCCCCATCGCGATCAGCGACGCCAGCCCCGCCCACAACCAGCCCAGCGGCCAGGCGGCGATCCGCGCGAGCGGCCCCTCGCCTTCCTCGATCTGCGCCCGTTTGCGCCAGGCGGTCCAGAGGGTCATGACGAGCAGGGTCGGGCCGAGCAGCAGCGCCGAGAACTTGGCCGCCTGCGCCAGCCCAAAGAGCAGCCCGCCGACCACCAGCCAGCGGGCCGACCAGCTTCGCAGGAACCGCGTCCAGGCGTACAGCGTCGCCACGTAAAAAGCGGCCACGCCCAGGTCGGTCGTCGCCAGCCCGGCGTGGGCCAGCACGTTCGGGGAGAGCGCGTACAGCGCCAGCGCGACCAGCGCGCCGCCATTGCCGTACAACTCCCACCCCCAGCGGCAGATCAGCGCGCCCAACAGCAGGCCCAGGAAAACAATCGGGAGGCGCGCGAGGAAAATCACCCGGTCGGTGTCGATCCCCTGCTTCCAGAGCAAATCCTGGCTGAAGCCCTCGTAGTTATCGTCCGCCCAGCCGTCCAGGGTGGTCGGGTCGGGCAGGCCGGGTTCGAGCAGGACGCCCAGCCCGCTCAACAGGTTCGTGAGTGGGGGGTGCCCCAGCGGCATCAGGTGGTGGGTGCGCCAGAAAGCCCACCCGCGCGCGACGTAGAAGCCCTCGTCGAAGGTGGGCGACTCGTTCAACCCGCTGCCCACCGCCAGCCCGAACATCACGGCCAGCAGCAGCGCCGCCGCTATGATAGTGGGGCTGTGGGGACGCCGGGACGCTGGCCGGGAGGGGGTGTGCGAAGCGTCGTCTGTTGGTGGCTGTATCATGCTGCGCGCCCGGTCTACGATCGATGCTGAATCAAAGGAGATTTTCATGGTAGACACAAACTGCCGGAGCCTGATCCGACTCCGGCAGTGTAACTTACCTGTTGGCGCAGGCCAAAATCTCAGTAGCGCAGCAGCGCGCCGATCCCCTCCGTCTCGGCCAGCGGCGAATCCCCATCAACCAGCACCACCTCACCGCCGTATTCGAGCGCCTGGGTGATCGCCTCGTCCGCGACCTCCGGGCTGAGCGAGCCTTCCGCCAGGACGAGCTTCTGCACACGCCCGGCGGCGATGGCGTCCAGGGTGGGCTGCAAGCCGACCACCCCGCCAGCCCTCTTGGCCGCGCCGACCCGGATCGCCTCGACGAGCTGCGCCTCGCTGGCTGCCTGGCTCTTCTGGATGATCGCCAGCGACTGGCTCAACACCTCTTTGTCGTGCGCCTGCATCGAGATGGCAAAGGTGCCCTCCAGGCAGTTTTGCAGCCTGGGGCTGAGCATTCCCTTGAACTGGGAGGTGGTGCTCTCCACGCCGCCCAACAGGAGATGGCTGACCGCTCCCTGACGGCGGCAGAACGCCTCCAGCTCGTCGGCAAACCGCCGCAGGTTCCCCCGGACGGCCTCCTCCCTGGCCGATTGCAGGTCGTCTCCGCGCGACGTCCGGCCTGAGCCTGACCCGCCGCTGGACTTGAGCCGCTGTATCTCCTCACCCTCCGCCTTGCCCGTGCCAACCTGCTCCCCCAGGTGGATGTGGAACATGCGGATCGCCTGCTGGTCGAGCAGGGCGACGGTATACGAGCCGTAGGTGTCGAGCAGGTCGACCAGCGGCATCACAAACGGCTTATCGTTTACGTAGACATGGCTGCGCACCGGCACGGAAAAACGGTACGCCTGCCACCAGCCCGACCCGGCGCTGGAGAAAGTCGCCACGCCGCGTCCTGACCAGTCAAAGTCTCTGTCGAAGTAGTCCTCAATCGCAGCAATATCTTCCTGGGGGGCCTTTTGGGCGGCCTCCTTCAGCAGCCCCCTGAGCCGGGCGCGATACGCATCAAGAGAGCCGCGATGTCGTGGATCGAGGTGGAGATAAAGGCTCACTATTGGGTGTTCGCTCTTATACGCTGCCAACTCTTCCAGATCGCTGCGTTTGAACATCGAGCACACTCCTTCCTTTGAATTGATCCAGGGAGTGTCTGGCGGTGATGGGGCACCCGTCCATCTGGGGGGAGACAGGCGTGTTGCGGTGGTCATCCCCTGAGCAGATCAGGGCGATCACGGTCTAGCTGGACACTCCGTGGAGCGAAACGAGATCATCCCTCGCTGCACCAGCACGAGGGGTCATTTCTATCTCTCATAATGCACCAAATCGGCGCGGAGCACAAAACCGGCAGCCGGGCGGAACCCCCTCTGGGGAGCATCGCCTACTCGGCTGGCCGGGCGCTCAACTCTACCGGCACGTCCATCAACTCACCGTCCCGGTAGATGGTCACGATCACCTCCTGCCCGACGCTGGTATTGGTGACCAGGTAGCCGAGCAGCTCGTCAAAATTGCGGATGGGGATGTCGTCGATGGCGGTGATGATGTCCCCGCCCAGCGCGATCTCCGCCCCGCGGAAATCGACCGTCTCGTTCCCGCCGCGCAACCCGGCCCGCGCCGCCCCGGAGCCGCTGGTGATCTGGTCGATCATCACCCCCTCGGTCACGGGAAGGTCGAACTCGGTCGCCAGGTCGGCCAGCGTGTAGATGGTCTGGGAGGTGATCCCCAGGTAGGGGTATTCCACCGCGCCGTTCTCGATGATCTGTGGCACGATGCGGCGCACGGTGTTGACCGGCACCGCAAACCCAATCCCGCTGTTGACGCCGGTATCGCTGCGGATCGCCGTGTTCACCCCGATCACCCGCCCGCGCGAATCGAGCAGCGGCCCGCCGGAGTTGCCGGGGTTGATCGCGGCGTCGGTCTGGATGATCAGCGGGTTGCTGAATGTACCTGTCGGGGAGAGCACGGAGC
>JARRJX010000193.1:0-3494 GCA_037388645.1 Chloroflexota bacterium | reverse complement strand
AGCAGCTCGTCCGAATCGGCCATCTCGACGGCGACCAACTGGTACTCCGGGGGTGGGTTGACCTTGAGCACGGCCAGGTCGGCGTATGGGTCAGAGCCGACGATCGCAGCCAGCATCACCACGCCGTCGCTGAAGGTCACACGCACCTCGTCGGCGTCCGCGATCACGTGGCGGTTGGTGACGATGTACCCCTCCGGATCAACGACAAACCCGGAGCCGGAGGCAAGGTCGAGCAGGCTCCCTTCCGCGCCGCTCATGCTGACGTCGATGTAGACCACCGCCGGGTTCACGCGCTGGTAGACGTTGATCAGCGCCAGCTCTTCGGCGCTGGCCTCGGCCAGCAGGTCGTCAGGCAGTGGGGTGGGCAGGAAGGCGGGTGTCACCGGCGCGCGCTCGATGGGGGTAGGCTCTGGCTCCGCCGTCTGCTCGAACAGCACCGAGGAGCAGGCCGTGGCGCTCAAGATCACCAGCGCCAGGAGCGCAATAACCGGCGGCTGGAGCGATGTCCGCTGTCTTCTCATTACCAATACCTTATCACACGCTTCGTCGATTTATACGGACAGGCTTCATATTGAGTATAGCGACCCGGATAAGCAAAAAGCAGCCTCCATGCTGCTTGACGCTGCATACAGGCTGCCCGTGCCTAGTGGCTAAAGC
Source organism: Chloroflexota bacterium (assembly GCA_037388645.1). Classification (GTDB taxonomy): domain Bacteria; phylum Chloroflexota; class Anaerolineae; order Aggregatilineales; family UBA3940; genus JARRJX01. Next base: position 2,837 of record JARRJX010000193.1, on the reverse strand, counting down.
TGCGCTCGCGGATGTTCGCCAGCTCTTTGAACAGGGCGCGCTCTTTGGCGCTCAGGTCGGTCGGGATTTCGATGTGCACGCGGACGTACATATCTCCAAAACTATCCGGCTCACGCAGTTTGGGCATCCCGCGCCCACGCAGCCGGATCAACTGGTGCTGCTGGGTGCCGGGGTTGATCTTCAGGGTGACTTTCCCGGTCATTGTGTTCACCTGCACTTCGCCGCCGAGCACGGCGGTGTACAGGTCGATGGTGATGTCCTGGTACAGGTCGTCGCCCTTCCGCTCAAAATGGGGGTGCCCCTGAACGGTGACGTTCAGGTAAAGGTCGCCCGCCTGCCCGTTGGAAGAGGCCTGTCCTTCCCCGGCGATCCGAACGCGGGTGCCGGTGTGCGCGCCGCGCGGGATTTTCACCTGCAAGCGGCGGCCATCCTTGGAAAGCATGCGCGTGGTGCCGTGGTAAGCCTCTTCCAGGGTGATCTCTGCCGTGGTATCGATATCTCGGCCACTCATCTGTTGTTGTCCGTACCCCGCCCGGCGGGCGCGCCCGCCAAACAGATCCTCCAGATCGACGCCGCCACGCGTCTGCCGCGCCGCGCCGCCGAAGATCGCCTCGAAGAAGTCCGAGAACAGGTCACTGGCGTTGCCGCTGTATTCCACCCGGAAGCCGCCCGGCGCGCCGGATACCCACTGCGACCAGTCGAACCCACCCGGCTGCCCGCCCGACTGCTGCCACTGCTGGTAGCTCCGCCCCAGGCGGTCGTACTTGGCGCGCTTCTCCGGGTCGCTCAGCACTTCGTAGGCTTCGTTGATCTCTTTAAATTTCGCCTCGGCTTCTGGTGCCGAGTTCATATCAGGGTGATATTCGCGCGCCAAATGCCGGAACGCCTTCTTGATGTCCTTCTGGCTGGCATCGCGCGGCACCCCTAATATCTGATAGTAATCTCGATATTCCATTACTGACCTAACAATCTCACTTGTAAATGCAAGTTACTGTATTCCTTCGCCTCGCACAAACCTCTTCTCCAGATTCTAATCGCTGGCCGAACGCCGTGTCAACTCACCTGGCGGGGTTCTAATACGGTATTTATGAAGCGGACGCCCCATCCCGAAAATTGAAAGATGGTGGGAATTGTGCTAACATGTGTTTGTGACATTTACCACAGTGTCACTCATACAATTGTCCCTTTATCCCCACGCAGCCAGGACAGTGGCAATTGTAACGCCAGAGGGCAGCCGAAACCCAACCGAACTTCCAGGAGTGGCTCTAAATGCGATTAGAGCAGTACATTTCCATCAGCATTCTGGTCATCCTGTCGACGATTCTGGCCTTGATCGTCATATTTGCTTCTCGCATCCTCGGCCCTAAAGAACCAACTGAGAAGAAACTGACGCCTTACGAATCGGGTATGACCCCCATCGGCCCGGCTGTGCGCCGCCTGCCGGTCAAGTTTTACTTGGTCGCCGTGTTGTTCATCCTGTTTGACGTAGAAATAATCTTCCTTTTGCCCTATGCCGTCATCGTTCGCAAGCTCGGCCTCTACGGCCTGATCGTGACCGGCGTCTTCGTCGCCGTGCTGACGGTCGGGCTGATTTACGAGTGGAAAAAGGGGGGGATGGAATGGGAGTGGGAGTGAACACATCCCAGGAAAGCAAGACGGGGGCGTTTGGCGTCGTCACCACCACGCTGGACCAGATGATCAACTGGGGCCGCACCCGCGCGATGTGGCCGATGCTCTTTGGCCTGGCCTGCTGCGCGATCGAGATGATGAGCGCCCAGGCATCGCACTACGACATGTCCCGCTTTGGGATGGAACTGATGCGGGCCTCACCCCGCCAGAGCGACCTGATGATCGTCGCTGGGCGGGTCAGCCGCAAGATGGCCCCGGTGCTCCGCCGCCTATACGACCAGATGCCAGCGCCCAAGTGGGTGCTGGCGATGGGTGACTGCTGTAGCTGCGGCGGCGTCTTCAACAACTACGCCATCCTGCAAGGGGTGGACGAGGTCGTCCCGGTGGACGTTTACGTCGCCGGATGCCCGCCCCGGCCAGAACAGTTGATGCACGGCATCCAACTGCTTCATGAGAAGATCATGAAAGAAAAGGTTTTCAGCAAGTAGCCCAACCCCTTCACTGTTAACTCATGCCTGCGGTTTCACGCAGGCTTCGTTTGTAGATGGACAGGTTCCGATGAGCAATCTGCTATCACTCGCCAGGAAGATAGACGACCGATTCCCGGAGGTCGTGCAGGAAATTGTCGAATTTCGCGGGGATGTCACGGTGGTGATCAACCGCTCGGCATTGATCGAGGTGTGCACCTTCTGCCGTGACGACGAGACGTTACAGATGAACCGCCTCTCGTCGCTCTCCGGGGTCGATTACTGGCCGGAGGAGCCGCGCTTCGCCGTTCACTACGTGCTGCACTCCCTGGCGCTTAACCACGAGCTGCGGCTGAAAGTCTACGCCCCCGGCGACCACCCCGTGGTGCCCAGCCTGACCGCCCTGTGGCACGGGGCCGATTGGCCGGAGCGCGAGGTGTATGACATGTTCGGCATCACCTTCGAGGGCCATCCGAACATGCGCCGCATCCTGATGCCCCATGACTGGACGGGCTACCCACAGCGCAAGGATTACCCGCTGGGCTATGAGGAAGTGCAGTTCACCTTTAATTACGAGCGCGTTCAGAAGAAGAAGCCATTCACGCAGGAATAACCCCAGGCAACTGTCGAGGGTTGTAAGGACAGACATGCGATGACACTCACTCCAGATGACCTGACGCATGCAACCAGGATCGCGTCCGATCAACAGACCGTCGAGCTGGCGCTGGAAGAGCTGCGCGG
>JARRJX010000192.1:0-4980 GCA_037388645.1 Chloroflexota bacterium | reverse complement strand
CCTGCGAAACGGGGCGAAACAGTGGATCAAAGGCTGGAAGAAGCGCGGCGGGACGACGCGCCAGGGCGCGCCTATCAAGAACCAGGACCTGTGGCAGGAGCTTGACGCCCTGCTCAGGAAAGGCAAAGTGTCCTGGCCCCCGATCGACGACGAGATGGCATTCGAGTTCGAGGACTTGGGGAACAGGCTCAGAGAGGCTTTTGAGGAGCAGGCCTCTACCGCCGACGATCCTCGATTCACCGAGTAGCAGGTGACTCGCCGGAGACGCTTGTCGCAAGCTGCCCGCACCCGGCGTGGATGTCGATGCCGCGCCGCACGCGCACAGTTGCCGGGATGTGGTAAGTCGTGCTGAGGATGTCGACAAAACGCCCGATCTCGGCCTGGTTGGCGGGCTGCCCGGTGTAGCCCCCGGTGGGGTTCAGGGGGATGATGTTCACGTGGCACAACAGCCCGGCCAGGAGCTGGCCCAGTTGGTGTGCCTGTTCGGAGGTGTCGTTCTCCCCGGCGATCATCGCCCACTCGAACGTGACCCGTCTGCCGCTTTGATCGACGTAATCGCGAACCGCCGCCAGCAGGTCTTTCAAACCGTAACGCCTGTTGATGGGCAGCAGCGCCGAGCGTTCTTCATCCGTCGCCGCGTGAAGCGAGATCGCCAGCCTGACCTGCAATCCCTCCTGGGCAAACCGCCTGATGGCAGGAACCAGCCCGACGGTACTCACCGTGATGTGTCTCTGCCCGATGTTCAGCCCGTTCTCGTCGTTCAGGCGGTGGATGGCGGAGAGCGTCGCCTCGTAATTATGAAACGGCTCGCCCATCCCCATCAAGACCACGTTGCTCAGGCGCTCCCCGTCGGCCTTGAGCAGACGGGAGACGATCAACGCCTGCTCGACGATCTCCCCGGCGCTTAGATTGCGCGCAAAGCCCATCTGGCCGGTCGCACAGAAAACGCAGCCCATCGCACAGCCTGCCTGGGTGGAGATGCAGGCGGTGCGGCGCACGCCTGAGTATTCCATCAACACCGTCTCGATGAGCTGGCCGTCGGGAAGCCGCAGCAAATACTTCTGAGTGTCGCCGTCAGAGGAATACACGGCGCGCACGGTTTCCAATACGCCGGGCCGGGTGTAGTGAGCCAGGCGTTCTCTGAGATCGGCTGGGAGGGTGTGCATCTGGTCAAACGAGGTGGCCTGGTGCTGATAGAGCCACTGCCACACCTGATCGGCCCGGTAGCGCGGAAAGCCCCAGCCGGTGATGAGATCGACCAGGGCGGGGTGCTCGAAGTCGAGGATATTGGCGAGGCTAGCGGCCACCGCTTTTTGCCTGGATCAGCGCATCGGTTAGCTCGGCGATAGTGGGAAAGACCAGATCGGCCTGCACCTCACGCGATGCGGCATCCTCTTTGCTCGTTACCCCGGACAGCACCAGAATCGTGCCTATCCCCGCCTCTTTCCCCCCCGCGATGTCCGTTTCCAGGCGGTCGCCCAGGATCGCCGTCGTGCTGCGATCGGCGTTGAAATGTGTGATCGCCTGATCGAAGATGGCCTGGTGTGGCTTGCCCATGACCTGGGGCTGTATATCGCTGGCCGCTGCCAGGGCAGCCAACACGGTCCCCGCGCCGGGGACCAAACCATCAGGCGTGGGAAACGTGTTGTCGGGGTTCGTTGCAACGAACGGCAGCCCACGACGGATCAACAGCGTGGCGACCTTCAGCTTGTCGTAGCTCAGATCGAAGTCGATGCTGCCGACCACCGTGTCAATGGGGGTCGATGGCAGGTCGGCCCCGTCAAACAGACTGTACCCTACCTCGGACAGCGTGCGCTTCAAGCCTGGGGAGCCGACCACGTAAAGCGAAGCCGGGGGCGGGCTGTGTTGGACCAGGTAAGCTGCCGTCACGCTCGCGCTGGTGAATATCTGCTGGCGGGTGGCACGGACGCCAAAATAGGCCAGCTTGTCGACGTACTCGTCAAGGGTGCGGGTGGCGTTGTTCGTCAGCAGCCCCCAGTCGACGCCGAGCCGGGTGAGGGTGTCGAAGAACCGATTGAGTCCGGGCATGGGTTGTTCGGCGTGCCAGAGCACGCCGTCACCGTCGATCAGCAGTGTTTGTAGCGTGTGTAGTTCCATAGGCGGGATTATAACACGCCAGACGAAGGAATCATGAGTGTTGCTGGGGGTGGTTTGCTCCGTTATACTTGCCCCCACGCAAATGGAACCCCTCAGGAGCGCACCGCATGGAACCTCCCCAGGAATCCGGGCCTTTGGGTAAAGCCAGCCTGGGACTTGGCATCGCGTCAAGCGCATTGGTGTTCGGTATTGGCCTTTGCGGGCTGGTTGGAGCCAAGCAGGGATGGATCAACGTGGCCGGGACACCCCTGTTCATTTGTGGTGCGAGCAGCGCTTTTCTGGGCTTGATAGGTGTGGTGATCGGGGTAGGGGGGATATTCAGCGGCCCTAGAAACAAAGCGCTGCCTGTGATCGGTATTATTCTGGGGTTGGTTGGCATTTGCCTGTTTCTGGTGATCCTGGCACAGTTTCAGTAGGCTGCCGAATCGCCTGGCTGGCTGGCCCTCCAAAGAGAAGTCCCTGGCACATCGCAGCCATGGGCCAAAAGGTAAACACGTGAATCTATCTGTGATCATGCCGGTGTACAACGAGCAGGAAACGCTAGAAGAGATCGTCCGTCAGGTGCTCGATACCGGACATGCCTACGAAATTGTGATGGTTGACGATGGCTCAACCGATGGCACGCGCGACATCATGGCCCAGTGGGTTGACGATCCGGTAGTGCGTGTGATCTATCACGAAAGAAATATGGGAAAAGGCAGCGCGGTACGCACCGCATTCGACCACGCCAGAGGTGACATTTATATCATCCAGGACGCCGACCTCGAATACGATCCGCGCGATTATCCAAAGCTGCTTCAACCGATTAAAGAGGGGCGGGCTGACGTGGTGTACGGGTCTCGTTTCCTTGGTGGCCCGGCCCGAAGGATCTATTTCTGGCACCGGGTTGGCAATATAGCGCTTACCCTGTTCGCAAATGTCCTTTACAATCTTGACCTCAGCGACATGGAGACGTGCTACAAGTGTTTCCGGGCCGAGATCGTGCGTGACATCCCCTTGAGGGCGAAGCGTTTCGAGTTCGAGCCTGAGCTTACCGCCAAGATCGCCAAGCGGGGCTACCGGATTTTCGAAGTGCCTATCTCGTACTATGGCCGTGAATACGACGAAGGAAAGAAAATCACCACCTGGGATGCGTTCCCGGCGATCTGGACGCTTATCAAGTATCGTTTTGTCGACTAACACGGAAACGCGAAAACATATTCCTGCACCGAAAACCGGCCAATCACTCTCCACAGCAGCATCACCCAACCGGCTGATATGGCCGGTTGTCTCTATTCTGCTGATCGGGGCGGCCCTTCGCATCGCCCTGTTAACCGACAACCGCTTCCATCCAGACGAAGCGCTGTTCGCTGCCCTGGGGCGCTTGATCGCCAACGGGCAAGACCCCTGGCTGTCGCATACCACGCTGCTGGTAGATAAGCCGCCCCTTTTCTACTACCTTCTGGCGGCGGGCATCTCCATGTCGTGGGCCAGCGAGCTGACGGCACGTTTACCGGGGCTGTTCGCCAGCCTGATCGGCATGGCGCTGCTCGCCCGGTTAGCCCGGACGCTCTGGGGCACGGATTGGGCGGCTCTTCTCGCCCTGATCGTCTACGCGCTTTCCCCCATTGCGATTCTATTTGCCCCGACCGCCTTCGCCGACCCTCAGCTCGTGATGTGGGTGCTGGCCTCGCTGTGCGCTGTCGTCGCAGGCCGGTGGGGGTGGGCCGGACTGCTCTATGGGCTTGGCTTGGCTACCAAACAAAGCGCCCTGTTCTTCGCCGTCTTGATTGTCGGTATGGGGATTATCCGCGGTGCCGAATCCAGAGAAGCCCAGCCTGGTACGTGGGGGCGGCTGCTGCGGTTCGTGGTGGCAGCGGCCATACCGGTTCTGCTCGCGACAGCCTGGGACGTGGGCCGAACGGGCGCTACCGGCTACTGGTCGGCGGGCGTCGCGTTCAACAACCCAGGCAGGCTGGCGAGAAGCAACGAGGTCTGGGCGCGCGCGCTGGCCCTGCTGAGCTGGGGACGGTACGCTGGCGGGACGGCTCTTGTGAGCGGCGCGCTGGCGGTCGCGCTGCTTGTGTTTGTGCTATTTGAGTGGGACAACGCAAAGCACGAGCTGGCAGGTGCCCCGGCAGCGCTGCTCCTGGCCGGTTTCCTGGTGGCCTATGCCGCCGTGCATTGGCTGGTCGCGTTTCCGATCCTGGATCGCTACCTGCTGCCGATGGTGCCCCTGGGCGCGCTGCTCGTTGGCCGGGGGGTGGTCGAGGCCGCCCGACGGCTGCGAAGTCAATTCTCGGCGGCTTTACCGTGGTTCGAGGGGGCGGCGGCGCTGTTTCTGTTCGGGATGTTAGCCATGCCTGCCTTAAGTGCGGTGAAAAACGTTTACCCCGTGGGAGGCGACCACGGGGCGTTCGACGGGATTGACCAGATCGCGGACGAGCTGGGCGGATTCCCTGAAGGGACAGTCGTCTACTACCAGTCGTTAGGCTGGTCGCTGCACTATTATTTGTTCGACGCCCCTGTTTACCTGGCACCTATCGATGGGCCGGGCGCACTGCGATCGGATTTAACCACCTTTGGGCGCAGCGGAGGCGATAGGCGCTATCTGGTCCTGGCAAGCTGGGACAGCGATGAAGAAATCCTTGGCGCGGTTGAGGAGGCCGGATTTTGCGCTCGCCTGGAGACTGTGAAGGCCAATCGGTACGGGCAGCGCTCATTTGCCCTTTACCAAATCCTCGATCCGCATTACGGAAGTTGTGATTCTTCTTGAATTGAATAGACTCTACGTTATTCGAGGGGCTTGAGCGTCGTTGAGGTTATTCAGGAGGGATGGTGATCGCACTGTTTCACAGTCCTGGGTTTCTCGGCACGAATGCG
>JARRJX010000191.1:0-8096 GCA_037388645.1 Chloroflexota bacterium | reverse complement strand
GGGAACAGGGAGAGGGAGTAGCGCGCCAGGCTGACCGAGTAGGCGACCTGATCGGTCCCGAACAGCCAGTTGAGCTTGCTGACGAACAGCAGCAGGTACCCCAGCGTGTAGGCGATCAGCGCTGGGCGGCGGTGTTTGGGGTCGGCGATCAGCAGCACCGACAGCCCCACCGTGACGAACAGGGCCAGGTGATCCACCTTGAGCAGCGATCCGGGCAGGTGGGTGGCGATCCAGCGCAGGTTAGCCCAGACGCCGTACACCGGATTCGAAAAGAAGACATACGAATAGTTTTCATAGGCTTCAGCCATCGGCGGCAGGCTGAGCGACTGCCGGTACCAGACGAACAACCCGTAGCCGAGCGGGATGACGTGCAGCGGCCAGCCGCGTTTTATGCCGTCAATCAGCCGCTCGACCCAGGGCATCGCGGGCGGCTGGTTTTCCAGCAGGATCAGCCCGCCGACCCCCAGCAGCATCACCCCCTGGTTGCGGGTGAGGGCCCCCAGGAAGCCAAAACAGGCCGCCAGCCACCAGCGCCCCTCCGAGGCCGCGTAAAACAGGCCGAGCGCCAGCGCCAGGAAGAGAGCGTCGGACATGGGGGCGCTGAAAAAGAAGGAAAGCGGCAGCAGCGCGGTCAGGATGATCGCCTGCTGCCCCAGCGCCCGGTCGTGATAATACACCTCGCCCACCCGGTACAGCATCGTCAGCGCCAGGCCGAAGGACAGCGTGGCGAAGACCATCGCCGCCAGGTCGACCGGGCTGGGCAGGATCAGGTCGAGCAGGTGGATGCACAGCGGGGTTAGCGGCCCGAACACGGTCGAGCCGACGTCCGGGTTGGTGTACCCCGCGCGGGCCAGCCGCAGGTAGTGGGTGGCGTCCCAGCGCCGCCACACGCCGAACACGATCGACTGGAGCCGGTTCAGCGGCGGCAGGATCGGATCGGCAAGCTCAGACGACGCGAACTGGATCGGCAGGTAGCCGCTCAGCAGGGCCCAGACCAGCCCCATCCAGACCCCCAGCAGTGCCCGGTGGGCGAGCGCCACCCCAAAACCCCAGCGCAGGGCCGGTGCCCAGGGGTGCGCCCGATCGGTTGTCTCTGCCCGGCCAGCCGCGTCCGCCGGATCGGGCACGTCCGACCCGACGGGCGCGCTCACCGGCCCGGAGACGCTCACTGACTCGTCTCCGTCGGGATGGGCGTTGGCGTCGGCCCCTCCGGCGCGCGCTGTAACTGCTCCAGAACGTACGGCTCCAGATAGTAGCCGTCGTTCTGGTCGCCCTCCGACACCCAGCCGACCACGCCGTCGACGGTCTGGATGCGCCACCACAGCCAGTCGTCGGCGCACTCCGGCCCATCGAGCACGGTGAAGGCGGTGCCTTCGGGCAGGGTGGTGAGCACATCGCTCGACCGCCCCGGCGCGACGCGCACCCGCTGTGCCAGCCCGCTCCCGATCGTCACCCGGCCTGTTCCGCCCACCTCAAGCCGCGCTTCGAGCGAGCCGGGGCACTGGATCGTGCGGTCGACCCCCTCCAGCGCGTCCTGCGTCTGAATCTGGCTGACGATGTCGCCGATCGTCTGCTGGATGGCGAGCGCCTGGGTGAGCACGTCGCGGGCGGTCTCCAATTCGCCCAGCTCGCTGTAGACCAGCCCCAGGCGGGTCAGTGTCTGGGATTGGCCGGAGAGCGAGCCGATGTCCTGCTCGATCGCCAGGATCAGGTTCAGGGTGTCCGCCTGCCCCTGCAGGTCGTTGGTCGTTTCCTGGATGGCGAGCGCCTGCTCGTAATTATCAAGCGCCTGCTGGCTGTTCCCCTGGGCCTGGTACACCTGCCCCAACTGGATCAGCGTCGCCGCCTGCCCCGGCTGGTCGCCGATCTCCTGCTGGATGTCGAGCGCCTCCTGGAGCATCTCGATCGCCTGGTTGATCTCACCTCGATCATAGTACAGGGCGGCCAACTGGGTCAGCGTCTGCGCCTCGCCGGTCTGGTCGCCGATCTGCTGCTGGATGGCGAGCGCCTGGGTCAGCGCGTCGAGGGCGGCCTGGTCGTCGCCCGTCTCGCGCAGCAGCAGGCCGATCTGGGTCAGCGTCTCCGCCTGGCTAATCTGGTCGTCCAGCCCTTGCTGGAGGTCGAGCGCCTGCCTGAGTGTGTCGAGCGCCTGGTTGGTCTGGCCCAGTGCCTGGTAAATCCCGCCCAGGTCGGTCAGCGTGCTCACCTCGCCGCTGCGGTCGCCCAACTCGCGCTGGATGGCAAGCACCTGCATCAGGGCCGCCGCCGCGTCCTGGTAGCGTTCCAGCTTGCTGTAGGCCTTCGCCAGGCTGGTTAGCGTCTGCGCCTGTTTAGCCTGATCGCCTAACTGCTGCTGGATGGCAAGCGCGTCCTCGAAGCGGCTGGCCGCCAGCTCGTAGTCGCCCTGTGAGAGATACAGCAGCCCCGATTCGTACATCGCCTGCTGCTGTTCGATCAGGGCGGTCTGCTGGTTGGCCTCCGCCTCCTGGGCGCGCTCCTCGGCCACCGACGCCTGCTCGACCGCCTGGGTGGCGGCCTGCTCGGCCTGCTGCGCCTGGGCCATCGCCACCTCGGCCTGCTCTGCGGCAGCGGCGATCTCACCGGCTGCTGCCGCCTGGGCCATCTGGACGACCCGCGTGCGGATGAACTGGGTATAGACCACGAACCCGACCGCCAGCGCGATCAGGGTCACCGCCAGCGCGACGAGCAGCGTGCGCAGCCGCCGGGCCTGCTGCGCCCGGCGGGCCTCCGCCCAGGCCTCGTTCGAGCGGCGGATCGGCTCGATGAAGCGGTCGTGGGTCAGCTCGTACCAGCGCGCCCCGGCCCGGCGCTGGCCGCGCACGATGTGCAGGTTCTCCAGCACGTCGACTGCCTCGTTGGGGATGTTGCCGGTGCGCTGCCTGCCCCGGTAAACCGTGCCGCGCGTGTCCGCTGGGGTGATCAGGTGCTCGCCGAACCAGGCGCGCAGATCGCCCTCGCTCACGCCGGTCTGCCGGGCCGTCTCGCGAAGGGCGTCCTCGTAGAAGTTGGAGAGCGCCTGCGACACCCCGCCCAGCGCCCGCAGGTGCTCGAAAGTGATCACCTCGTCCTGGGGCGGCAGGCTGCGCCACAGGCTCTCGCACACCACCTGGAGCTGCACCGGCTCGACGTATTCGCCGCTGACCACCACTGCCTGCCCCGAATCAGTCATCGCCCGCGTCTTGCGCAGCTCCTCGACCAGCACCTCGGCCACACCCTCTTCGTAGTGCCGCCAGGTCTGGTCGACTGGGCGCTTGATCGCCCGCAGCGCCGGGTCGTCGCGCAGCCGCTCCAGCCGGAACCCGGCCTGAAGCCCACCCGGCACGAGGTGGCGGTAGGGGTCGAGCTGGGCGACGAATTCCTCGCGGATGGCGAGGATCACGCGCAGCATCGGGGCCACCTCCAGGGCGGCGGTCAGCTCCTCGAAGAACCCGGCCCGGTCGGGCCAGCGCTCGGTGTGGAAGGTGAACAGCTCCTCGAACTGGTCGAAGATCACCACACGCGGCACAGCCACCTCCTCGCCGCCCATCGTCTCGTCGCGGCGGGTGACCTGCTCGCGGAACACGTCGGAGAGGCTCACCCCGACCAGCTCCAGCGGGTCGACATCGTCGCCCGCCCAGTTGGTGATCGCGTTGAAGACGAAGATGTTGGGGATCGTCTCCGGGTCGACCCGGCGGGGCACCACCCCTCGCACCCTGGCGACCGGCATCACGGCGAAGCCCTCCTGCTCCAGCAGGGGGATCAGCCCGGCGTTGAGCAGCGAAGTCTTGCCCGCGCCGGAGGGGGCGTAGAGCAGCGAGACGCGGTTGATCGTCACCATCGAGAGCAGATCGCGCACCTCGCGGCTCCGGCCAAAGAAGGCGGTCTGGTGGCGGCGCTCAAAGGGGCGCGGCCCGACGTAGGGACTGGCGCTGGATTCGGAGTCGTGGTTCATACGCTAAACTCTTTCCACCGATTCGAAAGCTCGGCTGCGAACTCGCGGGCGGTTCCCCAATACACGTGAATGTCTTTCTCACGGAAGTACTTGGTCATGTATTTCTGCTGAAGGCGGGCCTCGGCGCTGCCCTCCGGCTCCGGCGGGAGCTGCACGGTGACGCTGATCCGGCGCAGGCTGGCCTCCATCGCGTTGACCAGCCCCCGGAACATCACCCGGAAGTTGTAGTCGGCCAGCCGGTAGCCGACGAATAACAGCGACGTCCCGGCGATTGCCTCCTGCACGCGCAGGGGCAGCAGGCTGCGGTTGGTTGAGACGTTCACCAGGAAGTCCAGGTAGTCGTCCTCGGTGAGCACCAGCGATTCCGGGATATCGGTGTGGCCGTGCAGGTGGAAGACGATCGGCTCTTCCAGGTTGCGCGCCAGGCTGTCGATCTCCGAGGACTGGTTGAGGAACTTGTTCCAGCGGCAGTAGTCGCGGCGCGGCTGCTTGCCCTGGGCGCGCAAAGCCTGCACCAGGAAGTTGTCGTAGTTGGTCGTGATGTAGATCGGCAGGGGGAGCGCGGCCAGCGAGCCGTGCGGCTCGCCGGGTTTGGCGAAATCGGGCGGCTGGATGTTGGTGAACCAGCGCTTGAGCAGCTCCTCCTTGGGGAACATGTGGTCGTACTCGATTGCCAGGAACTGGGCGACGCTCGCCAGGTCGCTGCGGTTCTCCAGGGGGAACTCGTACTGGTCGGCCCACTCGTTGGCGATCTCCGCCGCGAGCGGCAGCGACCCACCGCCGCGCCCGCCCCCAGGAAGGGCGTGCACTTCCCGGCCCTGATCCGGCCCATCAGCAGCCGCCAGTCGCGCTCGGTGAGCGAGCTGGGTAAGGGCTGCGTGTCCGAGACGTCGAGCGGGCGTGGGGCCGGGGATGGGCGTGGGGTCGGGTCGGGTCGCTCGACTCGCGTACCAGGTAATGGGCGCTGCGCTTGCCCGCCCCCTTGACGACCACGTCGAGCAGGCGGGTGTCGCGCTCGGTGAAGCGGTCGGGGAGCGCGGTCGGCAGGTCTTCCAGGCCGACCTGGGCGATCAGCGGCTCCAGGGCGCTGGCGGCCAGCAGCGCGTAGACGTTGCGCGCCCCGGTTGCCCGCGCCGCCCCGGCCAGGTCGTCGGCGTTGTCTTCCCACCAGAGGCGCACCGCCTCTTGCCAGCGTGCCGTATCAAGACTCATGCTGTTGCTACCTTCACACTTGATAAATAGTTATGGCTACCCGATGTGTACTCCTCCATTATAGAGTGATTCGGCGGATGCTCAAATTGGTGGGTGGAAATCGGGGGCGAGGGGGCAGCGGCGGCGGGGCGTCCGATGATTGGTTATACAGCTCGCCTGGCTTGAAAACTCACTACCCGGTCGTGTGTTGGAACTGCCATCACGCACAAGCAGGGGCCAGTCCATCGGGCGGACAGAAAGAGAAGCCCGGCAGCTGGTTCCGTGCCTGTCACGCCTTCCATACTGCCATGGCAAGACGCACATAGGGATCGCCGTTGTCGCCTGAGCGGAATATCACATCTTATTGGCTATTTGTAAGCAAGTTGGGTAGTCTCCCTCAAATGAATGAGGAATAATATCTTAACAAAAAACTGCGAGCCACCGAGAAACTGCTCACACTCGTTCCGGCTTCTACCAAACACGTAAGAGGGAAAATAGCTGGTTCTGCTATGACAACAAATAAGGGCATGAGAGCCAAACGCCCATACCACCAGGAGAATTTGAGTCTATTAAAACCTTACCTTGGCAACTTGATTGCTCTGGCGCTGGCTACGGTGGCCCTGTCTATCACAAAAGGAACTTCGCAAGTTTTACTGACGCCCCTGCTTCAGCTCGTGCTGGGAAACCAGAGTCAAATCAGTGGGCCGTCAACCACTTTTAGTTTTGATCTCAACAATATCGGCCTCTCAATCCTACAGCTCGTCCAGCGAATCAGCGGTCGGACCGATCGTTTTGAGCTTCTCGTTATTTCAAGCGCGGCGTACCTGGTGGTCCTGTTGATTGAACAGACAGGCAGCTTTGCCGTACGCAGTTGGGCGATGAAACTGCGGCTCGTGATCTCACATAGTATGGAACACCGCCTGTTCGGGCATATTATACGTCTCCCAATGTCCTTTCTAGATCATCAGCAGATGGGAAGCTTTCAGGGCAGGGTGATCGGCGATATGCTGGGGGCCACCACCATTTTGAATAATCTGATTGTTGATGGTATCAGCAGTCTGTTCCTGGGACTCTTCTACCTCGTTCTGCTCATCCGGACTGATGTCCGGCTGACGGCTATTGCCGCGGTAGCGGGGATTATCCAGCTTGGCCTTTCCCAATCACTGACCAGAATGGCGCGTACCCGCTCCACTGCTATGACTGAGACGAATGCCCAGCTGGCGGCTTTCCGGCAGGAGCGCCTGTCAACCATTCGCGAGATCAAAATCCATACGGCAGAAGAATACGAAGAGCAGCGCCTGCAAGATGAGATCCAAAAGCATATCAGAGACGGACATCGTTACCAGGTCTATAAGGCCATTGAGCGTCCCATTCGCTATGTGGTGAACCGGGTCATCATTTTAGTGGTGACGTTGTTTGGTGCCTGGGAATTGCTGCACGGACGTTTGAATACCTCTGCGTTCGTTCTGTTCATGTATTTTGCTCAGAATCTGATCTCTCCTATCAGCACGTTAGCTTCCTCCAGTTTGCAGCTGGTGGAATTCCGGGCATTGCTGGCCGGTGTGAACAGCCTGTTTGCGCGCGAACAGGATTCTTCAGGGCCTCTACCCATTGAGTCGGGCGATTTTAAACACGACATTCAGTTTGCAGGGGTATCTTTCGCCTATGGGGATCTCCCGGTGCTGCGGAATATCGATCTGACCATCCCTAAAGGCCAGATGGTAGCTTTAGTCGGGCATAGCGGGGCTGGCAAATCCACCCTGGTGGATTTGCTGCTCAGACTGTACGAGCCTACCGGAGGACAGATCGAAATTGATGGGGTATCTATAAAGCGCTACGATCTACAAAGCTACCGGCGTCTATTCGGTGTGGTTTCCCAGAGTGCCATGTTGTTCAACGAGACCGTGCACAATAACATCGCTTATGCGCGCCCAGATATTTCGGAAGAAGATGTGAAGCGTGCTGCGCAGGTCGCCAACGCGGAAGGGTTCATCCTGGATGATCTGGAAAACAGTTATCAAACCATCCTGGGAGAACGTGGTGTGCTGCTCTCCGGTGGGCAGCAGCAGCGCATCGCTATTGCCCGCGCGGTGGTCACCAATCCCCCGATTTTGATCCTGGATGAAGCGACCAGCGCTCTGGATAGTGAGGCAGAACAGTTGGTGCGGGACGCTATCAGTCAGGTGGTGAAGGGTAACACTGCCATCGTGATCGCCCACCGCCTGTCAACCGTCTTAATGGCCGACAAAATCGTTGTGATGCGGGATGGGGAGATTGTGGAAATGGGCACCCATGAGCAGCTTCTGGCTCTTGGTGGGGAATACACCCATCTCTACAATCTGCAGTTCAGAGGCAAGGTTGAGGAAGAACCGACATAAAACAAAAATCCCACCCATCTTTGCCCGCGCTTTCGCGGGCTTCGTCGTAGCTGGCGCGGATGAGCTACCCCCTGTTGTTATGTTTGCCGCGCGATAGATGCTGCTCAATCATCGGATCGAAGACCGCGCGAAAGTCGTCAAGGTTTACTATTGCGCGATCTTCAGAATCGACTTTGTTGACGATATTTCCGTAGTGCATCCCGTTCGCCTGGGCCATTGCGAAGAAGTAATCGGCAATCCATGTCTCACTGAACATCTCCAATACCAACCTGCCGGGTTGACAGAACATCAAGTTGGCGAACCCACCCCCGTGCGGTCCAACCACAAATTCCGCCTGCGCCATCAGCGCGATCCGATCGATGACCGGCATATCTTCCATTACGTAAGACACAAACCCTGCATCGTGAAGACAGTCTTCAAATAACTCCTCCTCATTGGCGATTGGACGGGCGGCTTTGCGCCTGGAGATGTACACATATGGCGTGTTAAAAGGCGGTTCGTGTTTTCTCCGTTCAGCGACTACAGGTAGCAGCCTTTGCTTCAGCCAGGCAATTGTTGCCGGGCTGGTCAGCGTT
>JARRJX010000190.1:5002-6700 GCA_037388645.1 Chloroflexota bacterium | reverse complement strand
GTTCGTCGGCTCGGTCGGCAGGCCGGGGGGAAACATGGAGGTGGCTGCCCTGGGCGACGTGCCCAACACGGCGGCCCGCCTGACCGCGCTGGCCGGGACGAGTGAAATCCTGGCGAGCGAGGAGACGTTGAGATTAGCCGGGGTCGACACAGAGGGGTTGGAGCGACGCCAACTGACCCTGAAGGGGCGCAGCGAGACAATCGACGCGCTTGTGCTGCACGTTTAGCGGGGAGCGGGCAGGCCGCGGAATCCGACTCACAACCCCGCCCGTACTTCCCCCACCTGAGAAGTCATAAACCGCTCCGGCACGAGCACCCGCGCCGCCGGGGCGATCTCGTTCACTATCTGCGTGAAGCGCCCCAGGTCGATCCGGTACGGCCACAGCGTGAAGCCCCGCGGCGACTGCACCATCGGCCTGACCGGCGCGCTGAGCGGCTGGAACATGTTATCCCAGTGGTTAGGAAGCACGGCGCGCGGCTGCGCGTCGCCCAGGATCAGCTCAAGCTGCCAGCGGGCGGCGTCCGGCCCCACGATCAGCAGGTCGGCTTTCACCCGCGGTTCGGCGTCGATCCCGCTGCAGATCAATATCCGCACGTCCCCTACCTCGACCAGGAAGCTGAACAACTGCACCATCCGGTAGTCGCGCCCGTGGATCGGTGGGGTGAGGCCGGGGCGCAGCGGCCCCTGGAAGGGCACCTTGCCGAAGATGATCCGGTGCTGCGCCCGGTAGACGGTGACCGCCACGTTGCCCAACGCCAGCCGGTCGCCGGACTGGATCGTTCGGATTTGCTTCTCCGGCACGCCCACGATGCGCAGCATCTCGCAGCCCTGCGGCGAGGCGTGGATCGTGGCCCCATGCAGCCGGGCCACCTCTGGCGCGTCCATGATGTGGTCGAAGTGCGGGTGGGAGATGAAGATCGACTCGGTGGGCGGCGCGTGCTCGCGGATCGCCGCCAGGTTGGGGATCGCCGGGCGGATTTCGCCCCGCAGCATGTTCATCCGCGTGTAGTAGGGGTCGAACGACAGGGCATGGCCCGGTGTCCGTAGATGCCAGCCCGCCACGCCGGTGTAGGTCAATTCGATGGGAATATCCATATGCCGAGTATAGCACCTGAGGCGCTGTTAAGCCGGGTTTTCGTCTTACCGGCATGAGGCAACGGGTTCGTGGGGGCGGGATAAGGAATCGGCATCGGACGATCTGATCGAAAATTGCCTCAGTTTTTCGTTCATCGCCATTATCTCGCTCCCACAGCCCACCATCCTTTGTATTCGACCCCCCGACACCACCCTCATCCCTGTCGCTAAAATATCGACGCCTGTGCTAAACTATTGGCGAGAGGTAACGATGAGCATCGGCGCGCTAATCAAAACGCACCGGGTGCGCCTGGGGATCAGCCAGCAGGACCTCGCCGACCGTCTGAAGAACCGCGGGTTCGACTTCCGGCGGGGCCGCATCTCTAGCTGGGAGCGCGAGGAGCCGCGCAACGAGTTCGAGTGGAACCCGGACTTCCTCGACGCGCTGGCCGACGCGCTGGAGGTGAGCCCTTTGCAGTTGTTGGACGAGATGGGGTTCCCGACTGGCCTGCCGTCCGGCATCTCCCCCGAAGCACTCGCCATCGCCCAGGCCATCAGCAGCGCCGCCCCCGACCTGCGGACGCGCCTGCTGCGGATGGTCAACGCCGCATTAGAGTAGCCGGT
>JARRJX010000190.1:0-4993 GCA_037388645.1 Chloroflexota bacterium | reverse complement strand
TTAGAGTAGCCGGTGAAACCCAAAAAGAAGCGCTAAGCAGCAAACGTCTCCTGGTCGGGCTTCACCAACGGTTTTCTAACTTGCGTTGTGAAGCGCTTTTGTGCTAGGATATAGAACATATTTTCTATAGGGAGCATCACATGGGAGAACCGGTCGACCCGGCAGCCTGGCTTGCCGATTACATGGGCGGCACCGACCCGCTGACCTACGCCGTGGCCGAGAAGCTGGTCAGGCTGAGCGCCAAATCCGAGCTTGAGCGCAGGCGCATCGCCAGACGTCTGCTGCACGAGATGAAGCAGGCGATCCGCGCCCAGTCGCGGATCGCGTGAAGCGCGCGCGGGTGATGGTGACGACGATCAACCTGCGGCGCTGGGCGAAGGCGCAGCTTGTGGCGGCGATCACGCGGCTGCTGCCTTACCTCTCCCCCGCCGACCGGGCCGACCTGATCCGGCTGCTCCGCGAGGGGCCGCCGAAGAAGAAGATCACGTGCAGATCAGGCGAATAACCCCCAACAAAAAGCTCTCACTCCTCTACAACGACCTGCGCCAGCCCAAACAAATCGAGCATCCGGCCCGCCAGAGTGCCATCGGGCAGGGTGAGGTAGCGCGCCTCCAGCACCGCCGTCGAGAGGTGCTCGGCGACCGTGAAGCCGCGCGCCGCGAAGAACGACTCGACCGCCTCCGGGGCCAGGTCAAAGAAGAGCGGCTCGTCGGTGTACATCGCCCGCATCGCCTCGCGTGACTGCGTCGCGCCGAAGCGGCTCGCCTCGTCCTCGCCGGGGGTGAGCATGTAATCCAGGCAGAGCACGCTGCCCGCCGCCGAACCCTCCCGGACGAAGCGCAGCACCCCGTCCACCGTCTGAGCGGGCAGGTAATAACTGACGCCTTCCCAGATGAAGAGCGTCTTTTCATCCGCCGCATAACCGGCCTCGGACAGCTTCTCAGGCAGGCTCTCGCGGTTGAAATCGATCGGGACATAGGTCAGCCCCGCCGGGGCGGCCAGGCCCGCCTCCGCCAGCAGCGCCCGCTTATGCGCCTGCGTGGCCGGGACGTCCAGCTCGAAGATTTGCGTCCCCTGGATCAGGTCGGCGAAGCGAAAGGCGCGGGTGTCATACCCCGCCCCCAGGAACACGATCTGCGGGATGTCCTCACGCAGCGCCCGCTCGACGACCTCGTCCAGGTAAGCCGTGCGGGCGATGAAGTACTCGTAGCCCCCCGGCGAGGCAGCGGCCAGCTTTTGCAGGATCAGGGCGTGGACTGCCGGGTTGATCAGCGACTGCTGGGCCTCCTCGCCCAGGAAGACCTCGGCCAGCGTGTCCGGCCCGCGGATCGCCTCCCTCGGATCGTGGGCGGCGACGGCCCGGCAGCGGGCGACGTTCAGGGCGCTCAGCGATGGCTGGCCGCCCATTGATTCTTTCTCCGAATCGACCGCCTGTGACATAAATTGACACCTCCTGAGAACACCCTCCGGCCCAATTGTGAGGATAATCACCAATCATACTGCTATCGCTTACCGGCTGCCAGATCGCCAACGGCGATCGGCGGAAGGCGGTACAATATAGGGGTGGAAAGCAGCAACAATGAGCAGGGAGCCAGTGAGAACCCAGGGCCCTGATGGGGTAAAAACCGTGAAGCACCTACACGCAGCACGCATCCGGCTGGCGGTCGCGGCGCTGATCGTGCTGTCTGCTGCCGCCTGCACGCCGGTGGGCGGAGCCACCCAGCCCGCACCCACGTCCGCGTCGGACACGCCCACCATCCCGCCCAGCCCCACCCCAACGGTGGCGGAGACGGCCACGTCAAGACCAACCGACGAGCCGACCGCCACCCCGACAGACACGCCAGGGCCTGCCCCAACCTCCACCCACCAGCCAACGGTGACTCCGGCCAGCCCGCCGAACGTCACGGTAACGCCAGCGCCCCCACCGGTGGGCAGCATCACGCCGCCGACGCCCACCCCCACGCCCACCCCGGTGAGCTACGAACTGATCGAGCGCTTCGAGGCCGACCCAACGACTATTGACCCCGGCGATTCGGTCACGCTGAGCTGGTCGGCGCGGGGCGACTGGGCAACGCTCTACACGCTGCTGCCCGACCTCACGCTGGGGCAGTGGTGGGACGTGCCGCTGGAGGGGTCGCGGGTGGTGACGACCAGCGAGGGCGTTCGCAACTGGGCGCGCTACGCGCTGTTCGTAGGCGAGGGCGACCGGATGGAAACGAAGAGCGTCGAGATCGCGGTGCGCTGCACGTCGGCGTGGTTCTTCACGCCTGAGCCTGATCTGTGCCCGCTGGACCCGGTATTTGAGGCGGCGGCGGCCTACCAGCCCTTCGAGGGCGGGCAGATGATCTGGCTGGCGGGCAAGGATTGGATTTTCGTGCTGTACGGCGACAGCGGCATCCCTGCCTACAGCATCTTCGCCAACCTGTGGGAGGAGGGCATGCCGGAGTCCGACCCCGACATCGCCCCACCAGCGGGGCGCTACCAGCCGGTGCGGGGCTTCGGGCTGGTGTGGCGCGGCGAGCTGGACGCCGCCGAATACTACGACGTGCGCGGGCGGCTGGGCTGGGCGACCGCCCCGGAGGAGAGTTACACGGCGCGCTACCAGTGCGATTCGCCGCCCAAGTACACCACCTGCTACCTGAGCGGCCCGTCGGGCGAGATCTACGAGCTGGGGCCGGAGCACTCGGCCTGGTCGGTGCTGGAGGCGCAGATGCGCTGACCCGCCCCACGGGTGGACGGTCGATGCGTTCTAGAAATGGAGCAATGGAGTGATGAAGCAAAAGAATGGAGACGAACTCGGTTATCTTCTGCACGGCAGGCAGCACCCCTCAGAGTTGGGATTCCCTGAGCTGACGATCAACATCACCAGCCAGCCGACCGGGCAGCACTTTGACCCGGAGCACGTGGTCTTCCCGGTCGTCGACCCGCTGGGGCAGATCGGGCACCTGACGGTTTTCCACCCCTGGCGCCAGGGGAAAACCTACCGCGTGTGCGCCGGGCGCATCGTCCTGCGCGACCGGCTCAACAAGCGGGTCGAGGCGTTTTCCTTCGGCGGGGAGCTGGAGGTCACGACCGAGAAGTCGCATACAGCCTGCCTGCTGCGCTCCCCCGCCCCGATCTTCGAGCTGGTCGACCTGGACGGCCTGTCGGTGACGTTCATCAGCACGCTCGAATCGCTGCTGGCGCGGCAACGGGTGACGTGGGACTGCGACGACGCAGGCTACGAGCACCGGCTGGCAAGCGTCAAGCCAGACGCGCTCTTCACCGCCGCCCTGGTGGGGGTCGCGGCGCAACTCGACCATACCCCGTCTGAGGGTCGAGGCGAGCACCTCCATGGCGAGGCAGCGGAGATCGACAAGGCCATCGAGAACATGCAGGCGGTTGGCCTCTGGCCGCCCGTGCCGCCCACGCTGGACGATCTGCTGGCCTGCCCGGATCGGGAGGCGGGCAGCCCCCAGCCGTGAGATTCCGATCGTCGGCCCTTCAACGTCCCGTTTCCCACAAGCTTCATTGGCGACAATGCGCATCGCCCAAGTCAAAGCCGTGTTACAATGATCGCAGCCAGCCAGGCCCCCGACCGGCATCCAGCCGGTCGGTTGCTTGCCTGGCGGCGCACATCAACACACGAGGGAAAGACGGGGAGGACGATGACAGGCGACCTGGGTTATCACTTCGGCGGCAAAATGCACCCCTCCACGCTGGGGTGCCTTCAGTTAGACGTCAACCTCTACGACAGGCCAACCGGACAGCATTTTGACCCTGAGGAGGCGACCTTCCCGGTCGCCAACCAGGAGGGGGAGATCAAGCGCCGGGTGATCGCCCATCCCTGGCGCTCGGTGAAGGCCTACCAAGTGTGTGTCGGGCGAACCATCCTGCGCGACCGGTTCAACAAGACGGTGGAAGCCTTCTCCTTCGGCGGGGAGCTGGCGATCGAGGTCGAGAAATCATGCACCGAATGTCTGCTGCGCTCCACCGCCCCGATCTTCGAGCTGACCGACGCCCATGGCCTGTCGATGATGTTCGTCAGCCGGTTCGAATCGCTGCTGGGGCGGAAGCACGCGGAGTGGAAGGACGACGATTGCGGGTTCGAGCGGCGGCTGGTAGGCGTCGACCCCACCACGCTGTTTGTGGCCGCACTGGCGGCAGTCGCGAGGGAGCTTGAGCAGACGCCGACCGTCAGCCGGGGCGAGCGCTTCCGGCACCACCTGGAGGCCATCCACACGGCGATCCAGAACATGAAGCGGGGCGACCTGTGGCCGACTTCGATCCCCTCGCTGGATGAGATGCTGGCGCGTTCGCACTAGGTTCGGCTCTATATTGATTGGTAGGGGCGAAAAATATTTCGCCCCTACAGGCCACCGTCAACTTTCCTCTGTTTAATCCTCCCTACCGCCGATCAGCCCAATCACCGGTTGAGAAACGTCACCGACTTGGGATACCAATACCCATTGGGATGCAGAACGGCCAGCCAACCGTCATAGTGGGTGACGTAGCAGAAGCGCCAGCGCGTCGCCACCGAATTGTCGCACTGGTAAGTCCCCTGATAGCCGAACTCTGGCTCCAATCCCCAGCCCAGCGCCGCCCGCCAATCGGGATAGACCTCGGCATCCCCGCGCCAGACCAGGCCGAAGCCGCTGGTCGGCGCGTAAAGGCCGGGCGGGGCGCTCACCTGGCTGTTGGTGTCACGCTGGATGTCGAGCGGGTCGGCGGCCCGCAGCAGGTCGCCCCCACCCGATTGAACGTCGAGCAGGCCCAGGTACACTCCAGCGCTCTCCACCCAGAGCATCGTGCCGCGCTCGAACGGCTGGGCGGCGATTGAGCCGGTCTGCGGCGCGCTCTGCGGGCAGAGGGCGACCTCCGGCTGGTCGAAGAACCACTCGTGCTCACAGTCAAGATAAAGGTTGGCGGTCTGGATCAGCTCGGCGCTGGGGAAGCTGGTGACGTTGACGTACAGCACCAGCCAGTAGGGCTTGCCCGTATCGAGCACAGTGAA